>JAJRZL010000101.1 GCA_024275255.1 Candidatus Zixiibacteriota bacterium
ACAGATATGATATAAGCTTGTGTACGCGACAGGTAGCGTTGAGCAGTTATACTCTTTTTCTGTGTTTCCATCCCTTAATACTTTGTGACGAAATCATCAGCAAACTGCCGATAACCAGAAGCAGCCCACCCATTATTTCCCTGAATGCCGGCAATTGTCCCAATGCCAAAAAGGCAATCAGCAATACTAATACCGGCTGGCTTTGGCTGATAACAGCAACCTTGGAAAGAGCTAACTGCTGAAGAGCTTTTAAGTACATCATGCGTGAGAAAATCGGCCCCAAAATACCCAGCGCTACCACACCTGTCCAGACATCCCCCAACCCTTCAAAACTGCCGTCAATACTGAAAAAAGCAATCCAGTAACCAGTGGCGATAAACATGTTGCGGATATAGGTCAATACTGAAGGTTGCACATGCCTGACGGCAATTTTTGATATAAATTCGGTGATACCAAAAAACAAAGCTCCTGTCAGCACCAGCCAGAACCCGCTTGAATACTCAAAGCGCAGGGTTAGTCGCATCACTACGATACCGGATAATGAAAGAATTGCCCCAAGGGTTTCTGTTTTGGTGAAATGTTCTTTGAGAATAATAATACCCAGTAAAATAGCAACCGGAACTTCCAGGCGATTGAGAAATGCCGCTAGCGAAGGATCCATACGCTGGACCCCCGCCCAGAATGCCCAGATAGCCAGCCACGAGGAAGCAGAAAACATCAACAACCAGAACCACCCTTTGCGGGAAAGAGAAAAAACCGCCCGAAATCCCTTTGTAGATATCAAGGTGACTGATAAAATCGAAGCTGCGATGGAGAAAATCAGGCTGTTCATCAATAAGGGGGAAATCGCATTGAGATTCCATTTCCCGACCACGGTCGATAATGCCGCCGCAAGAGTGGAAGCGATAACGTACGAATAACCGGAGGTCAGTATCGAGTTACTTGTCTGTGATGCTTTACTTGCTGTGTTATTCACATGACTTCCCTGTTTTTCTCATTAATATAGGTAGTTCCTTGTTGGTTGTGATATGGTATCAATTATCCCATTTGAATAGTTCCGGTATTGTACCCTGTTCGGTGTCGATACCCACTCCGTAATTATTATGTCCGAACAGTGAATCGGTTCGAGCCGGTTGCAGCCAGAGATGGTTGTTGAAAAACAGGGTGTCGGGATATGATTTTTCCTCTGTAAACCGGTAATAGCTGTCAGTTCCTCCGATATCAATGAATCCGCCGAATGATTTGGCATAGCTGTAATATGTTGTCAGTTTACCCGGCCTGGCATATCCCTTGCGGAACGTCGCCCCACCCAGCCCAGCGGTTTTTTCACCAAGAAAATAGGAATCGTTGCCGCCAACATCTATAAGAAAAGCACAGGAGCGAATTTGCGCCACTCCCATAGAAATAATCTTCGCCCGGTATTCATCATTGCCGCCCTTGTTAATCAGGAGGGCATTGGTGAAATCCCAGCCAAACCCCAGACCTGCTCCGGCAGTTTCGAATAATTCATGCTTATCGTTACCGGCTTCATCAATAAGAATACCATTGCAATAATGAGCACCTGAGCCTTGAGTGAAATAACATGATTTGTAGGTGTCATCACCGTTGTAATCAACGGCAATACCGGTACCGAACCAGTACCCGACTCCCATGGTCCAGTTGCCGGAGTAGTAATAGTCGTTACCATGAATGTCAATAATAGCACCCAGCCCTCCAGCCCATGAGTGACCATCGGAGCCATCACCACGCCGTCCGAAACCGGCTCCCTGGGCAACATTGCCGTTGATTTTGTGTTTACTGTGGTAATCTCCCCGGTTGTAAACCTCGGCGTACGGCTCGGCAGTATATTTGTCGTTTCCGTCAAAGGAAGCACATACGCCGATACCGCCACCAATCCCACCCATTCCCTGACCATCACCGTACAGGTAATAGGTATCATCACCAACAGCATCAAGACATAACCCAATACCGAAATACCCGCATCCCTGTGCCGAGAGGTTTGCCTTGTATGTATCATTACCTTCTCGGTCAAACAACATCCCCACACCGAAAAGTCCCGCCCCCTGGGCATAAGTCGAGCCGTTATAGGTGTCATCACCCTTGGAATCAAGCACCAGACCAATTCCCAGCAAGCCGACACCAGTGGATGGGGGGTAGCTTTTACGGTCGTAGCCATAGTAATCGTTACCCCCCAAATCAATTAACAGGGAAATAGGGTTCGTTAATGAAGCGGTTGCCCCCGGTGTCCCCTGCCAGATACTGTTGCGACCGAAGTCGATTATCAGCAATGAGCTGGTGGCATCGTATTCCATCCACTTGGGAATAGATGCTCGCAGTTGTCCGAACATACGCGGAGCGGGAATACGTTCTGAACGATACACCGGTGAGAAGAAAGCAATCATACCAAAAGGAGTTGCCAGTTCCAGTTCAAAATCATCCGGGATTTGTGATGTGTATTTTTGCAATTTGTGTTCGGTTTGTTCTGCAAGAGCAGCAACCTTGAGAGCGGCGTAGTGAAGCGATGCCCAGTCTATCGATGCCGCGATGTCATCTAATTCGGGATAGTACACTGTGCCATCACCTTGTGTGTCAGACAGGTCACGGATGGCAAAAGCTTTCTGCATATCGGTATGTTTGCAGTTGCGAAACGCGAGGTTGCGCCACTTGATTGCATCGGCAAGGTTGACGATGGTTTCGGCAAGAATGATGCGGACCGAATCGGGCAAGGATGCTGTTTTATCCCGGATTTCCCGTTTGATATTGGGCCAGTCGGCATGTTGTCCAAAGGAGTAGTAGTCCAGTTGTTTATCGGCAAGGGCAAACAGCTTTTCGACTGCTGTAATGAGAGGCTCATCACCAGCCGGCGGTGGCAGGAGATTGGCTGAATAGGAGCGGAAACCACCCAGTTTTTTATCGACCCCCAAGTTATATAACAGCTTGTACAATCCGTCATCGGTGCTGTCGCTATAAGTCGGGTTCAGGTATATCTCTACCGCATTTGCCATTGTTTTGGAGTAGTCATACAGTTTGAAAGGTTCTGCAAATAAATCGTCAAATGATGTTAACCGGTAGGGAATATCCAACGGAAAACGGTTCCAGTATCCGGCTGGGCGGTACCCAAGCTCAGCCTTGGTGAAATTGACTTCTTGTAGAATCATTCCCAGCACATCGGTCGTGTTCTGAGAATGCTGGGTATATCCGTAACCCGGAAAGAGCATAAAAACTATTGCAAGAATAATGATAATTTTTTGCATTATGGGTTCCTTTTTTCATTGTTTCTTTGATACATAAAGTAGTACACTATAGCATGATGGAGCTATAAAAAAA
>JAJRZL010000102.1 GCA_024275255.1 Candidatus Zixiibacteriota bacterium
GTCCCAAAAAAATCCATCAATATGCGTCAGAAAATCATACGAAGTATGCTGAGGTGCTAAGGTAGAGTCAATAACGGGCAGAGTATCTCATGTTTATAAAAAATCTGTCAATATGCGTCAGGATAAATCATATGAAATATGTCAGGATAAATCATACGAAGTATGCCGAAGAGCTAAGGTAAAATCAATAACGGGCAGCGTATCTCATGTTTAGAAAAATCTGTCAATATGCGTCAGGATAAAACATATGAAATATGTTAGGATAAATCGTACGAAGTATGCCGGGGTGCTAAGGTAGAATCAATGACACGCAGTGAATATCATGTTTAGAAAAATCTGTCAATATGCGTCAGGATAAATCATATGAAATATGTTAGAGGTGTTTTATTTTTTCGATTTTTTCCAGAAGCTCGGTTGCTTCCCGTTTTGACAATCCCCGCGTTACGAGGTCGTCGATTGTCAGGGCTAATGAAGTAAAGCTATCTTTCAATGCGGTTAATTCCGGGGCTGAGAAATAGAGGGCGTTCATCCGGTAGTCCATGAAGGCTTCGAATGCCATTGGACATACTGTTTTGACCATATCCGCCATCACTTTTGCGTATGCTCTGATTTCCTGCTGGGCATGAGGGTCAAGGCGAAGATGGAGAAAGTGAAACAGGTTGTGTAAGTCGATTTTCCAGTACCACTCGGTATAAAGCGAAAGCGGCAGCCCTATCCGTGCGAGCTCCCGTGCCAGCCCGGCTTCAATAAACTCGTGATAATGCTGGTAGCTGTTGCTGTGGGTACTGGTTAAAAAATCGAGCAGCTTCTGTTTCAGTTCCGCCGGTACTTCTTCGGAAGACCGTCCCTGCTTGTTCACTGTCGATTGGTAGCGGATATCTTCTGGTGGCGGGAGGTAAAACTCTTCCTTCATCACCGAGTACCTGCCGGAGTATTCATTGACATTGGCAGTGCGGTGACGGATCCACTGGCGCGCGACAAAAATGGGCAGTTTGACATGAAATTTGAACTCGACCATTTCAAACGGACTGGTGTGACGGTGTCGCATGAGGTAGCGAATTAGTCCCCGGTCCTCGGAGACTTTCTTAGTTCCTTTCCCGTAGCTTACCCGCGCTGCCTGCACAATGGCAGTATCATCACCCATGTAATCAACGAGACGAACAAAACCATGATCAAGAACTTTGAATTCTTTATCAAGAAGGGCATCGGCTTGTGGGCTGGTAGCGTGACTCATCGGTTAATAACAGGTTTTATTGTATGTCTTTTTACGTGTTGTAAATTTTAGTGGTTCTGACAAAGACATTGTAGAACAGGAATCTTGTTCTCCTGATAATTGTATTTCGTTTATCTTCTTGTCAGGACCGCAAGGGTCCTGACCTGCAAATATTCCGTCAATCTTCATTCACTACCCGGGCAACATCGGTGACCACATCACCTTTTTTCAGGTTGATTAGTCGTACGCCCTGGGTGTTGCGACCGATTACCTTAATCTGTTTCACTGCCTGACGGTTGGCAATACCTTTCTTGGTTATCAGGATAAGTTCGTCATCATCAAGTACTTCCTTGATAGCCACCACTTCTCCATTACGGTCGGATGTTTTCACGTTGATAACGCCTTTCCCGCCGCGGTTGGTCATCCGGTAGTCATCTATTGATGTCCGCTTGCCGTAGCCGTTTTCCGTGACGACCAACAAACTGCTGTCGCGCTTGACTACCACCATACCAATCACATAGTCGCCTTTGGCAAGGTTGATACCTTTCACTCCGTAGGCAGTCCGTCCCATTGCCCGCACTTTTTCTTCCGGGAACCTGATTGCCATTCCCTTGCGGGTTGCCAGTACAATTTCATAGGAGCCATCGGTCAAGGCTGCTTCGATTAACTCATCATCTTCAGGGATGTTCATGGCGTTTACCCCGTTGATACGAGGATGTGAGAAGGCATCGAGAGAAACTTTCTTGATTATCCCTTTTCTGGTTGCCATGACAACAAACTTGTCGGGAGTAAAATCACGAACCTTGCAGAAGGCGGTAATCGTTTCACCTTTTTGCATCCGGCAGAGATTAACAATCGGTTTCCCCTTGGCAAGTTTCCCGCCAGTGGGAATAGTATGCACTTTTACCCAGTAGCACCGACCTTTGCTTGAGAAGAAGAGAATATAGTCGTGGGTAGAGGCGATAAAGAGATGCTCCGCAAAGTCGTCTTCCTTGGTTTCAATCCCGATGACCCCTTTCCCGCCACGCTGCTGTCGGCGATACGAAGTGACTGATAACCGTTTGACATAGCCAAGATGAGAAATAGTAATCACCATTTCTTCTTCGGCAATGAGATCTTCAATCGTCAATTCTTCCGAGGTATCCTGAATTTCTGTACGACGCTCATCGCCATATTTGCGAGCCAGCTCCTCGGTTTCTTCCTTGATAATTTGCATCCGAAGAGCTTTGGAGTCGAGGATAGCTTTTAATTCGCTAATCTTTTTAATCAGTTCGCGATACTCTTCTTCAATTTTTTTGCGTTCCAGTCCGGTAAGCCGTTGGAGACGCATTTCCAGAATAGCGGTTGCCTGACGGTCGGACAGCTTGAA
>JAJRZL010000103.1 GCA_024275255.1 Candidatus Zixiibacteriota bacterium
GAGTGTTACTCCCATGATATGAAAAAAGATTGCCAGTGCCAGCACAGGAAGTATGAGCCATCGGTTGGCGTTCCCTCTGGCAATGAGCAGTCCGAGCAGGGTGTAGAGTACAACAGCAAGCACAAATAAGGAGTAGTTCTCCACATAACCAAAGTACAAGAGCATAAAACCACCCGATGCAATCCCCAGCCAGAAGAGAATGCGGTCGCTATTGCGGGAGAATAATTTCCTGGCAAACCAGCCCAATAAGAGTAAAAGCATAATACCGGAACCAATGGAGATGATTTGATAACTTAACAGAGCGCTGGTATTGCCATCTCCTCCAATAGCATGTTTCAGCCAGATATGTACCATTGCTTCGCCGACTTCACGGTATTTCACCAGCGGTTTGTCCTCAGCCAGTAAGGACAGCAGCGTATACCCATCACCGAGAAAATGTGTTTTTGCCCGCAGGAAGTAAAAAGCCAGCCCGAAAAGGGTGGTGAGGGTGGAAATAATAATATAATAGGTAGTGAGGTTGTCTTTTGCAGGTTTGGTATTTTCTGTTTTCGTATGTTTCTTCAGCAATACTTTGATAACCCACGGTGCGACAGCACCAACAATAAACAACCCAATGGGAACATATACCGGATAATATGCCCACCAGTTGAACCCCCACACCCGGTATTGGGGAAAAAATGCGCCCAGTACAAACAGTAACAAGGTGGTATAGTAGGCGATATACACCCCCTGGTACGAAACTTTATTATATAATTTTTCGTCTGACATTAGTAATAATAAAATATTGGTATGGTGTAAATGTCAACAGGATAAACGAAATATACTCAGACTATGAAACATGGATATTATAAGCAATGATAGCCAGTGGATATCAATTTTCGCTTTACAGGGAAATCAATATGCCCGTTCTTATAAAAATATGTATCATGAATAATAAAAGGAGTTATGTATGAAAGTAGTAAGGCGGCTGACATTATTGTCTTCGGCGTTGCTGTTTCTTGTTGTCGGCAATTCCATGAGTGTAAAAGCAGAGCTGCATCCTTCATATTCATCAAAAGCGGTAATTGATACGGTTCCGTTTTATGATACCAGTACCTATGACCAAACTGTTCCCAAACCAAATGATTATTTTACCGAGCCGTTTGGAAGTTGGCCCTCAAGATATTATGAGATACGTTCTTACCTGAAAGCCCTGGCTGATAATTCCGACCGTGTGCTCATAGAGCAGCATGGGACAACCCATGAAGGTCGTACACTGGTCCACCTGGTTATTTCCACACCTGAGAATATCCGCAACCTTGATTCTTTACGTACCCACATGGATAAAATAGCCGAGCCTGCAAATACAATTACCGATAGTGACCTTGAATCTCAACCGGCATTTGCCTGGCTGGCGTATAGTATTCATGGTGATGAAATGTCCGGCTCCGATGCTGCGGTTGCGATGGCATATCATCTGGCGGCTGCTAATGATTCAGCTACATTGCATCTGCTGGAAAACGTGGTGATTATTATTGACCCATGCGAAAACCCGGACGGGCGTGAGCGATATTTGTCCATGCTCCAGACATATAAAAGTTATGTTCCCAATTACGATGCCCAGTCACTGCAACACAGCGGGGTGTGGCCCTGGGGACGAACGAATCATTACCTGTTTGACTTAAACCGTGACTGGATTTTACTCACCCAGCCGGAAACTATCGGGCGGGTGAAAACAATCCTCAAATATCACCCGGTGCTTGGTGTCGATGCCCACGAGATGGGAGCCTATGCTACGTATCTGTTTTCTCCACCTCGTGAACCAATCAACTACAATACTCCCGATAATGTGATGAAATGGTATGAAGTGTTTCGTAATGACCAGGCACGTGCTTTTGATGAGCACGGATGGTCGTATTATACCGGCGAATGGAACGAACAATGGTATATCGGTTATGGTTCCGCCTGGCCCACATTTTTTGGTACGGTTGGGATTCTGTATGAACAGGCAGGTGTTGATGGGGGGATGGTAAAACAGCGCGATGATTATATCCTTACGTACCATGAGTCTGTCAACCATCAGTTTACTTCCTCACTGGCAAACCTGCAAACAGTTGCCAATAACCGGGTCGCCCTGCTACGTGATTACCACAACGCACGACAGGCGATAGTAAACAAAGGAAAGAAAAACGGCCTGACCTTTTTATTTGTACCTGATGATGACCAGGTAAAGATGAATCGTTTTATCCGTTCGTTGATAGAGCAGGATATCAAGGTGTACAAAGCAACCGAAAAGTTTACAGTATCATCGGCTACCGACATATATCATACAACTTATTCTTCGAAACAATTTCCGGCAGGAACATATATTGTAAGCACTGCTCAACCCCAGGGTGCATTAGCAAAAGCGATTCTCGAATTTGATTTGCATTTGAAAAAATCATTTCTCGAAGAGGAACGGCGGGAACTGGAAAAAGGCAGAGGTTCACGGATGTATGAGATTTCCGCATGGTCGGTACCTATGGGGTATAATCTCGATGCCTATTATACAAAGTCACGAATACAGGTTGCGCAAGAGCCGGTAACAACGCTGACGGAACCGACAGGCCAGTTGACTAACAGCTCCGCTCGGTACGGATTCCTTATTGACATGGAAGGTGAGTTGACATACCGAATACTCAACAGTCTGTTTGCCAGGGGACTCTATGTCTATGTTTCCGAAAAACCGTTTACCGTTGAGGGGCGTGCTTATAAAGCAGGTACACTGTTGCTTCGTAAACGTGGTAATCCTGATAACTTGCCGGATATTCTTACCCGGTTGGCTCAAGAAGTAGGGATCAATGTGTTTGGGGTGAATACCGGGCTTTCCACAAAAGGTTCACAACTGGGAGCACCAACATTTCGACTGCTCAAACAGCCCAAAGTAGCGCTTGTCTTTGGTTCCCCGTTTGGCAATACCTCGGTGGGGTCAATGTGGTTCACGATAGATAAACAACTGGAAATGCCCCATTCTCTTGTTTCCTCAAATGAATTACTCTATACAGATTTATCACCATACAATGTACTTATTGTTCCTTCTTCATGGGGAGGGTTACATCAGGTCCTTGGCAAGCAGGGGAAACAAAAGTTGTCAGAATGGGTGAAAAATGGTGGCGTACTCATTTTATCAGGCAGTTCCGCAGCCTGGGCGGCGGATACGATGACTGCATTATCACAAGTACGATTGAAACGCCAGATGATAGATAAACTGGATAAGTATTCCCGTATATTAGAACGTGAGTTAGCAGCGGATTCCCCGGTTGTAGATACCATGGAGCTTTGGCATCCGGAAAAAATCCCGGCTGAGGAACAACCTGCCCGTGAAGATAAAGCCGGGGGCATGGGGAAAATGAGTAAAGATGAAATGCAGGAATATGACCGTTGGCAGCAGCGGTTCTATCCGCGTGGCGTTATTCTTGCGGCGGATATCGATACCGAAGATTGGCTGGCATTTGGGTTGAAGAAGCGAATGCCGGTGATGTCCTATACCCGGAATGCCTTTCTTGCGGGGGAATCTGTCAAAACAGTTGCCCGTTTGACTCCTGAGGAAACAAAATTACGATTATCCGGTTTGCTTTGGCCTGAAGCTCGTCAACGGTGGGCGGGAACGGCATATGTTACTCGTGAACGTCACGGCAAAGGACAGATTATCATGTTTGCCGGTGAGCCGTTTATGCGGGCATACTGGTATGGGACAAGGCAGATGTTTGTAAATGCACTGTTGTATGGACCCGGGTTTACACAAGGAGGGGCACCGTATGAAAAGCAAAAATAGGACATGAAAAATTTATTTGAATAGTGAATGGGCGGTACGAAACCGCCCATTTTTTTCAACAGGTTTGGGAAATAATCATATCAGGTTGAAATCTGCGCGGCAGGGTGCAAACTTTTGTTGACTCTCATCTCTAACATCAGTATTATCAAAAGATTATAAAAGTTTTGACAGAGGATAGTAGTTTGATTTACGGAGTAGTGTTAGCCGGTGGTCGGGGTGAGCGTTTCTGGCCTCTCTCCCGAAAAGAACGACCAAAACAATTTTTGAAATTAATCTCCGATAAGACCATGATTGAAGAAACTATCGAACGGGTGCGACCATTTATCCCCATGGAACATATCCGCATAGTTACCAGTGACTTAATGAAGGATACCATTACCCAGATAATCCCCGGCATCAAAGATATCAACATCCTCGGTGAACCGCAGGGAAGAAACACCGCATTGGCGATTGGTCTGGCGGCGGTGCATTTGCTTAAAGAAGACCCTGATGCTGTCATGGTGGTTTTATCGGCTGATCATCTCATTCGACCGGCAGAAAGACTGCTAAAAATATTAGAGGCAGGAACAACTATTGCCGCCTCGGAAGACAGTCTGATTACTATCGGCGTAGTTCCCACCCGACCGGAAACCGGGTACGGGTATATCAAACTTGGAGAATTGTACAGACGGGAAAATGAGTTTACTATTTACCAGGTCGCTGCTTTCAAGGAAAAACCAAAAGCAACCGTTGCCAGCGAATACTATTACAGCGGTAACTACCTGTGGAACAGTGGCATGTTTGTCTGGTCAGCGAAGGCGATTCTTAATGCGGTGAAGGTGTGTCATTGTGATCTGGGTACGCAACTCGAAGAGTACAGTACAAAAATTGGCACTGCAGAAGAAGCCGATGCCCGCCAAAAATTGTATGAGGAAACTACTCCTATTTCCATTGATTTCGCCGTTCTTGAGAATGCCGAAAATGTCCTGACGATAAAAGCTGATATTATTTGGGATGATGTGGGAGACTGGCGGGCACTTGAACGGTATAAGAAGATGGATGTCGACAATAATGTGATAGTTGGTGACGTGGTGACGGTGGAAACGTTCGAATCCACCATCTATAACAATGCCGATGGCATTATCGCCTGTTTAGGTGTTTCTGACTTGATTGTAGTGCGTTCCGATAATATCACGCTGATTGTTCATAAATCTCGTGCCCAGGAGGTAAAAGAATTACTGGCGAAATTACATGAAGATGAAAAAATGCGTACATACTTATAGTATTGTTTTTGTTTTCCTTCTCATTGTAGGAGGAGGATGTGTCAAGCAAACCCATGTTGAAGAAGAAAGAGCCAGAGCGACACAACCGGCAGTGGAGAACAATGAAGATTTGGCATTGCTGGACCTTCCCATGGACAAGGAAGTAATTCCTTCCAAATATCCCGTGCAACTGGATTTGATTGGCAATAATGATATTACCGTAAAACAGGAGACTGAAATCGTCCCTGATACTGAAACGGTAGCGGGGCTGACAGAACAAATCCCTGCCGAAGCAGACAGTCTCAATAGCCAGGCATTCCGTATTCAGATTTTTACCAGTAAAGTTTTCGGTGAAGCCCGCTATGCCCGGCAAATTGCAGAGGAAATATTCGACCAACCGGTTTACCTTGATTATGAGGTGCCCTATTTCAAAGTACGGGTCGGAAGTTTTCGTAATCGCGATGATGCGGAGCAGTATCTTCCTCGGGTGCGTTCTGCAGGGTACAAAGATGCCTGGGTAGTTATGACAGTGGTGACAGTACACGAAGCGACACCACTGTATCTTGATAAACAACCAATAATACCAGAGGATTCGACTGGCGGACAGTATGAGCCACCTGATGAACAATAAGTACCTGGAACCGATAGACTGTCATGCACCGGAAGCTGATCGTATTGACAGGGCTGTTGATTTCCTTTTGGCAGGGAAGATTATTGTCGTTCCGACAGAGACACGATACGGACTCATGGCACGTGCTGATAAGGAGGAAGTAATTACCCAACTGTTCCATTTGAAAAACAGGTCCTCAGCTCAACCAACGGCGGTTTTTATCGGTTCGGTCCCCATGATGATGCACTATGTGCGACTGAATCCTGTCGCTCAGCGGTTAGCAAGTATATTTTTGCCCGGACCGTTAACGCTTGTGTTGCCCGCTCTGGAAGGGATAACCTATCCGGTTGTGTACCAAAACACTCTGGGCATACGGGTTTCCTCGTCACCGGTAGTGCAGGCAATCATGCAGCGAGTCAATTTCCCTGTTACTGCAACATCAGCCAATATCTCCGGGGATAATCAGGATACGAATATCAATGCTATTTATGAAATATTCGATGAACAGGTGGCTTTGTATCTCGATGGTGGCGAGTTGAACAATCAACCGTCAACCATCGTTGATTGCACCCATGAACAGGTACGGATTCTCCGTGAAGGAGGGATTCCGGCGGAAGAAATTTATCATGCGTTAGGAAAAGAATACCAGTGAGTAAACCATTTACCATATTGTTTGTCTGTACCGGGAATACCTGTCGGTCTCCCATGGCGGAAGCGGCATTACGGACTTTGCTTCAAAATAGAGGAATAGAGAATGTTGAGGTGATGTCTGCAGGCATTGCTGCTGCCTCGGGATATCCGGCTACCATCTATGCTATTGAAGCGGCAAAAATCTGGGACAGCGATTTATCACACCACCAGTCACAACCATTGACCAAAACATTGGTAGAAAAAGCGGATCTCATTTTCGGGATGACGCCTACACATGTGAAAGAAGTCCTGCGTTTGGATAAGACGGCAAAAGATAAGACATTCCTGTTTAAGAATTTTCCTGACAACAACCCGGATGGTGAGGGAGTCGATGACCCTATCGGTCAGTCTCTCGACCGGTACAATGAAACATTCCTGGAGATAGGTGAATATCTTGGGAAATACCTTGATGATATTGTGAAACGTATAGAAGAGAAAGCTCATGTCTCATAAAGTGAAAAACTCATCCATTGTATTTGTGTTGCTTGTCCTTTTAGGGATTGCTCCTCTGGCATATTTTGTTACGATGGAGCTCGGTATTGCAGAAGCCGCAGCAGAGAACAGTGTTGAGAATATGAATGTTGATGGTTCTCTCTTTCGCGTAGTGGATAATGTTGCGTTTGGAGTACATGAGAAACTGAGCTTTGATATCAATTACGGGTTCATCAATGCCGGAACGGCAACAATGGAAGTGGTCCGGCTAATAGAATACGAGGGGCGTCCGTGTTATCAGGTAGTTACCCGTGCCCGTTCCAATAAATTTTTCTCGTCGTTTTATAAAGTCGATGACCGGGTGGAATCTATTATTGATGCCGAGGGTATTTTTAGCTGGCGCTTTGAAAAGAAACTGCGCGAGGGCAACTATCGTTCCCATCGTATCAGTGAGTTTGACCAGCAAAAGCATTTTGCTGTGTATGGTGAAGATACTATCGATGTTCCTCCGTTTGTTCAGGATGCCCTGTCGGTGTTGTATTATATCCGTACACAGGACCTTGAGGTCGGTAAGTCGGTTTTTATTGATAACTTCACCGATGGGAAATTATACCCCTTGGAAGTACGGGTATTAAAGCGCGAGACAAAAACAGTAAAAGCAGGGACCTTTGATTGTCTGGTGGTCGAACCGCTTTTGCAGTCGGTGGGAGTATTCAAACATGAGGGGCGTTTGCGAGTATGGATAACCGATGACCGGTTGAAAATGCCGGTGTTGATGAAATCAAAAGTAGTAGTTGGCTCTATTTCCGTTGAGCTTACCGATTATGAGCTCGGTGAAATTGACGCATTTTAATTATGTCTTCCCGGAAATCAAAACCAACCCCGACTGATTTGAATCGGGTAACGCGATACGAGTATAAAAAGCGCGAGAACCGAACGGAAATCGATGCCTTTGGTCGTCCTATGGAGAAGCTTGACGGTGTGGATTTTTTTGAATCCCTCCCCCGGTTTCTGAAAGCGTCGGACCTCAAAGAATTGATTGGCAAGGTTGCCGAAGCCCGCAACAATGATAAGCCATTTCATTTATTACTGGGAGCACATACTATCAAGGTCGGGCTTTCTCCGATTCTCATAGATTTGATGCGCCGGGATATTGTTACGGGTCTTTCTTTTAACGGCGCCGGTATTATTCACGATTTGGAGCTGGCATTTTGGGGAGGAACTTCAGAAGATGTACAGGCGGGATTGATGGATGGCTCGTTCGGAATGGTTCGGGAAACTGGGGAATTGTATGCCGAGGTCTGTAAACTTGCTACTGAAAAACAATGCGGACTTGGCGAAGCAACCGGCATGTTTATCAACCAGCAGCAGGCGCAGAATCGTCATTTGTCTGTCTTTGGGGTAGCACAGGAGCTTGATGTACCGGTTACGGTTCATGTCGGTATTGGGACTGATATTGTGGCACAGCATCCAACCTTTGATGCCGCCGCGGCAGCAGCAGGTTCACATATTGATTTTCGAATATTATGTTCAATATGTGCGGAAATTGATAGTGGAGGAGTTGTTGCAAATATCGGCTCAGCCGTTATATTACCGGAAGTATTTCTAAAAGCGCTCACGGTGGCGCGAAATATTCATGGAGGTCCCGGACGGCTGACGACGGCAAATTTTGATATGATTACTCATTATCGACCTACGCAAAATGTGTTGAACCGACCGACTCACAACGCCGGCAAGGGATACAATTTTGTGGGTCATCATGAGATAATGGTGCCGTTGTTGGCATGGGGATTAAGACGAGCATGCAGAACATAACGAGTTTCGGAGAGTGACATGGCAAAACTGGTAGAATGTGTACCGAATTTTTCAGAAGGCAGGCGTCCGGAAGTTATCGACGCTATCTGTGAAGCTATTACTTCTGTTGAGGGAGTAACTCTCCTTGATAAGGAGATGGACTACGACCATAACCGGGCAGTGGTAACCTTTGTTGCCCATCCCAGTAATGCCGTAGAGGCTGCTTTTCGTGGGTATCAGAAAGCAGCGGAACTTATTGATATGACAACTCATAAGGGGGAACACCCTCGTATGGGGGCATGTGATGTGTGTCCGTTTATTCCGATTCAGGATATGGAAATCGACGAAGCTGTGGAACTGGCGCATAAACTGGGAAAACGGGTCGGGGAAGAGTTGCAGATTCCCGTCTATCTCTATGAAGATGCAGCGACCACTCCCAAACGGAGAAACCTGGCAAAAGTTCGTACTGGTGAATACGAGGGAATACGGGATACTATCGAAACGGATCCGTCACGAAAACCGGATTACGGTCCGGCAAAAATGAATCTAAAAGCCGGTGCTACCGCTATCGGGGTGCGTTTCCCGCTGGTAGCGTTTAATGTCTATCTGGGAACAAACAATAAAACGATTGCCGATAAAATTGCCGATGCGGTCCGTTCATTACGAGGCGGGTATCGCTATGTAAAAGCACTTGGTTTTGAAATCAAAGAACGTAACCAAGTGCAGATTTCCATGAACCTCGTTAACTATCCCAAGACTCCGATTTTCCGTGTCTTTGAAACAATCAAATCAGAAGCTGCCCGGTATGGAGTAGCGGTGACATCATCGGAAATTGTCGGTCTTGTTCCCAATGATGCTTTGCTGGCAGTGTCGGATTTCTATTTGCGTCTTGAAAATTTCACCAAGGAACAGGTGCTCGAAGAAAAACTGGCAGCAGTGGGGGGCGGCACCGCCGTTCAAGAAACATTCTACGACGAAGTAGCTTCCTCATCTCCCGCTCCCGGTGGCGGCTCGGTGGCAGCAGCGGCCGGAGCGCTGGCGGCGGCGTTGGCTTCAATGGTAAGTCGTCTAACGGTCAGTAAAAAACAATATGCCGATGTCAAAGCGGAAATGGCTGAAGTTCGGGATAAAGGTGATGCCCTCCGGGCGGAGTTAACCACCCTCATTGATACCGACAAAGAAGCATTCAACAAGGTAATGGAAGCTTTCAAACTGCCGAAAGGCACTGATGAAGAAGTAGCTGCACGTGATAAAGCCGTCGAAGATGCCAATAAAGAAGCGGCACTGGTGCCATTGACAGTGATGAAGAAGGCTCTTGAGGTTCTCCGGCTGGCTCGTATTGTTGCTGACAAGGGAAACGAGAACTCCATTACCGATGCTGGTGTTGCCGGTTTGATGGGAATGGCGGCAGTGGAAGGTGCCGGGTACAATGTCCGTATTAACCTTACGTCGGTACATGATGCTGAATTTGTCAATAAATTGAAGCTGGAAGTGGAAACTATTACAAGAGAGGCGCAACAGGTAGCCAAAGCTATTCGCGAACTGGTCGAAAGCAAGTTGTAGATGACGCCGTTTATTGACCTCCATATCCACACTAACTGCTCTGATGGAATACACACACCGGAGGAAGTGCTCGAACGGGTGAGAGAAAAGAAACTGACAGCGTTTGCAATTACCGACCATGATACCCTTGATGGATACTTAGGCGTACAGGCATTGCTTTTGGAAAACGACCCGCGACTGATTTCCGGAGTAGAGCTTTCGGTATCGTTTGAAAACCAGGATTTACATTTGCTTGGTTACTTGTTTGACCATACGAACAGTGCATTGAATAATGCTCTCAAAGAAATGCAGCGGCGACGAAGTTTACGAGGTCAGCAAATGGTGGAAAAGCTGAACCGGATGAATGTGGGTATCACTATTGAAGATGTTCGTGCTGTTTCCGGTCAGGCTCCGGTAGGTCGTCCTCATGTCGCTGAAGTTATTTTCAACTCCGGGTTTACAAACACGTATGAAGAAGCTTTTGAAAAGTATATCGGCGATGGAAAACCGGCTTTTGTCCCCAAGGTCAACTTCTCTCCCGCGGAAGCAATAATGCTTATTCATAAAGCTGGTGGTGTTGCCGTACTCGCTCATCCGGCGATAAATGAAACTTATCGACATATAGAAATGTTAACAGGGTTAGAGTTGGATGGAATCGAAGCATTCCACCCGGCTCATAAACAATGGCATATCGATACCTTTAAGCATATGGCTGAGCAGTATCGTCTTATTGTAACTGGCGGTTCGGATTTTCATGGTCGTGAAGGGCGGTATGGTGATATTGGCTCACAGCATGTACCGGAAAAATACCTGGTATTGCTTCAGTCACGGGCACAACAACGAAAGGCAAACGCGTGAAACAAATACATCTTTTCGTTTTTCTCCTTATTGTTCTGTTTGGTACAAACTCCGTGATGGCGTTGACACGGGAACAGCAACGTGAAATAATCGAAGACTACATGTATGTCACCGGACAACGAAACAGACTCCCGCAACATACCCTTGCAGAGCAGGATTCGACCGGAGGAGAAGTTATTGTAAAGTGCGGGATGTCGGCAATTGCTAATTTTGTGCTCAATAAAGATAAACTCGATAGCGACTTGATGAAATCATTGGGGGTACAGCTTATCAACAGGCCAATAATAACCAACGAAGAAACCTACGACAGCCCCAGTGGAATTTTCAAAATACATTTTGCCCGAACCGGTCCTGATTCCGTGTACCGGGCTTCTGTGGATAATAATAACAATGGGATTCCTGACTACGTTGATACAACAGCTATGGTTTTTGACTCGGTATATAATCATATTATGAATGTCCTCGGATTTCCACCGCCGCCTTCGGACGGGTTTTACAATGGCGGGGGAGATGGTCGGTTTGATGTCTATTTAACCAATTTGCCGGCTGGCTTGTATGGGCAAACATGGATGGACTCCATATCTATTGATGGTCCCGGTTCTATCCGCGCCACCGCCTTTATGGAACTTGACAAGGATTACCAGCAGCTTTCTCCGTATGTCAACCGTCCCCTTGATGCTGTTCGGGTGACTGCGGCGCACGAGTTTTTTCATGTGGTGCAATTTGGTATAGACTTTACCGAAACCCCTCTTTATGAAATATCCAGTTTCGACACCACTCATTTCCCGGCACGCTACTGGATGGAAATGTCGTCGGTATGGATGGAAGAGGAAATCTATGATGAGATAAATGACTATTATTTGTACCTGCCCTATTTCTTTTCCGATACCCTTCCATTTAATGGGTTCCCGTATCAATCTATTCAGCAGTTCAAATCGTTCAGTGATGTTCATCCGTATGCCTCGGCAATATTCCCCATGTGTTTGTCGCAGAGATTCGGACGGGATATCATTCGGGAGATTTGGGTTCGGTGTGGAGAGCAGGGAGTGGGAGACAACTTTTTACCGGTTGCTGACCATGTTATCGATTCCATGAGTGGTGGTGTTGAGCGCTGGCCCCAGGCATTTCGGGAGTTTGCACTCTGGAACTATTTTACCGGTACACGGGCAAACCTTGCTCCGACGGGGGTAGGATATGAAGAACGGGAACATTATCCTGAATTTAGAGAAGTGTCCGGAGTAATGGCAATAGAATATGATTATCCCGTTTTACAATTTGGTAATAACAATCCGTTAAGTCCTCGCCATAATTCCGCGGCATATGTTACCCTGAAGGACCCGGATTTGATAACCAGCGAATATGACACCACCTACTGGCGATGCAATCGAAATGCCTGCCTTGATTCGACCGAGGTATCGCAAGGCAGTAATTATGATTTTTCTCATCGTGACCGGCTGACGTGCCAGACAACATACTGGGTATGTAATTCAGAGTCATCAACAGAATGTGCCGATTCCAGCCGGGTGCGGGATACGACCCTGGGGTATGATTTCATCCATATCGACTCTGTCTTTGATTTTTGGGCGGCGCTTAGTGATGGGGCTTGTTTTGGGCAGCGCACTCTGCCTCAACCGTGGGGATTGAGTATTGTCTATCAATCACGCAGTAATCCCGATGAGTATGCGGTTGACAGGTTGTTGTTGCTCGATGATTTTACTACTCATCTTGGTATTCTCAATATCTCACAATATCGCACCGTAACATTTATTTTTACTCCGGCTACGTATGATCCTTCATATTACCGACCATACCCGTTTTTTACCCCGTATGATTTAGGATACTTTGCCGAGGCGGATGTGCAGGATTCCAATTTAGTGAACCTGCCCGCAGCCGTGTTGACACCTTACCCGAACCCGTGTGTGGTTTCTCAGTCACCTGACCAGCTGATACATTTTCGTTTCCAGGTTCCCACTGATACTATGGGGTTTCCGTTATATGGTGAAAATATCAATGGGGTGGACCCCTATATTTTACTTGATATCTATAACATAGCCGGTGAACGAGTTCGGACCATCACCGGTTTTTCTGATTTTTATTCAATTAAACGTGCGGGAAAATATGAACTGGAATGGGACATGAAAAATGAATCCGGCAAAGAAGTCGCATCGGGAGTGTATATATGCTATGCCCGCCTGTATTCGGCGGAAAAAAATGGGCAGTTGTTAGCCGAAGATCACACCAAGGTGGCGGTTATTCGATGACCCGGAAGCCGCTTCTGCTGGCACGAATAGCCTTGTTTGCGGCATTGATATATGTATTATCATGGGGTACCTCATATCTCCCGAATATTAATTTCATGTTCATTATTGTATTTGCGGCAGGGTTTCTGTGGGGGATGATTCCCGGTATATTGGTGGGGATGATTGGGATGGGGTTATGGACTATTTTCAACCCCTTTGGTCCCGCTCCTGTTCCTATCATGCTGGCACAGGTTCTCGGTGCCGGGGGCGGGGGAATTGTCGGGGCGGTGTTTTCCCGAATGAACTGGCAACAATGGAAAACATGGCGCGTAACCGTGTATTTGTTGGGAGCAGCTTTTCTTTGTACGACGTTCTTTTATCTACCGGTGAATCTGGTTGATGCCTGGGTATTCGGACCATTCAGGGAGCGGTTTATCGGTGGCATGGTATGGTCTGTCATTTCTCTGGGATTCAATTTTATTATTTTCCCGTTGCTATTTAAGGCAGTTCGATACTTACATGACAGGGAGAGTATGCTGTCATGAAAAAAATATATTTCACATGTATTATTTGTTTCTTCTGGACCGCCCTATTTGCTGAGAATAATGTACCTGATGATTCTACAAAAGTACAGCAAGCCGATTCAACAACAGTATCTGACACAATATTGACAATAGCACAGCCGAAAGACAGTGTAAGTGATGTCGAACGGGCTAAATTATTATTCGAGCAAAAACTGGAAAAACATAAAGAAGAGATAAAGCA
>JAJRZL010000104.1 GCA_024275255.1 Candidatus Zixiibacteriota bacterium
CTGCCGGTTCTGGTTTCAAACCAGTAAAACATGACTTGTTTTGCTCCCGGAGCCTGAATAGTAACACGATTTATCTCATGGACCACTCCACCGGGAAACGTAAATGGAAACGGCTCGAGCTTTTGTATTTTCCATCCACCACCGGGGAGACAATGTTTCGGGGAGTGGATCTGACTTCCGTATTTCTGAGATGAAAAGTAGGCGACAAAAAGCCAGTAAATGGTGCCGTCGGTATCAACATATCGACGTAACGTGGTTGTATCAGCCTTGAGTACTTCATAGCTGGCTTCCGCAAAACGGCGTTCTTCACCATAATAGTCATCGGTGGTGTATGGTATGATACTGAAATCGGGCGGATGGTCCGGCATTTGTTCACTGAAACGGAGGAAATTACCGAATACTCCGCCAAGTACAATTATTACCGATGCAATTATCGCAGCCGTTTTCACTTGAATATCCTTTTTACAATAGCTCCGACTATCACCAGGAGTACCAGCGCAACAACAAAAACTAGCATCCCCATAATAGAGTGCGCCGGCTCCTCGGTAACTTTCTCCGATACGGTTGCAACCAGTACCGATGTTACCAGTCCCCGAACCACATTGCCAATCACGGCAATGGGAATAGTCGCCAGAAATACGATGAGCTGGCCAATAAAACGTTTCTGGGTAAGGTATGCGTATATCGCTCCAAGGGCTAACAGAGATACCAGCGAACGAATCCCCGAACAGGCTTCGGCAACTTCAAGAGAATGACCGGTGATATGAATGATATTGCCCTGGCGAACGGCACTCATTCCTATTGTGTTTAGTGTTACTACGGTAATTTTCGATGCCAGGGTTTGCATCGGAAAGGTGAGGGCATAATACACAACATAGGGTATTGGTATCATGAACAGCAGCATGAAGAATGCAAACCAGGTGGTTTTGATAATATCCTTACCGAACAGGTAATAAGTCAGTCCAAACAATACCAGCACAAACGAAAAACGCAGGGTAAAATATTCCGCAGCGCCGTTTGCCAGGATAAAGAGAATCATTCCGATAATTATCAGAACGAGTCCGCGATTGTCGAGGTAAGAGGGGAGCGAGGCGATTGTTTTTCGTTTGTTCCAGATAAGAATTGCCGAGACAACCGGAATAAGGAACCCGTGTGAATAGTTTGGGTCATTTGCCCAATCGGAAACCAGGTCAATAAGCGCCGGCAGGTACACAAGCAACAGGATGATATAAGGCATAAGAATAAAACCGATATATCGATGAGCTGTTTTCATTGTGGTTAGTTGCTGTTCCATAGTTACCTGTAACGTACGTTATTCTCTGTCATTAACGCAAACTTATTTTTCAAAAAAGCACCACTGTTTACTTCATCGGTAGAATGGATGGAAAATGTATGTTTTTTTGAGAATGATAACATATATGAATTAAAAAACGCAGCTCAAACGAGCTGCGTTTCATGTAGCTGTTATCAGAGATTATCTTCTTTTCTTATGGGCTGAACAATACTTGCTCTTCCCATCCGTGAAGCGTTTACATCTCTTTCCTGCCGCAGTTTTGGCAGCACAGCGAACCTTTTTCGCTACTTTCTTCTTAGCAGTAGCTTTCTTTTTGGTTGCTGTTTTTTTCTTTGCTACTTTCTTCTTGGGAGCTGCTTTCTTAGCCTTGCGCATTCAGCATCCTCCATCATAAGTTAATGGTCGCTTGAAACAACAATTATTCAAAACAAATGTCAAGAAAAAATTATGTTGTGAACAACATTTATTCATCATCAACATGATAACAATGTTTCATGTATCAATTATTTCTTCTTCGGTGGTTGTTTCTTTTTTGATGAAGGTTGTTTGTTCTTTTTCCCTTTGTTGTTATTACTATCATCATTGCGACCGAAATTTTGTAACGCCAATGCCATTTCACGCAGTTTATCATCAACTATTCTCATTACCGTTCCCGGAGGAAATGTTCCATCTGCCCGACGTTTTCCCGCGGGAATACCGGTAAGCACTTCGATTCCTTCTTCAATAGTTTTGACCGGGTAGATATGAAACGTTCCTGCTTTGACGGCATCAATAACATCAGGGCGTAAAAGTAAATCACGTACGTTTTGATGTGGTATCATTACTCCCTGTTCAGGCGCGAATCCGCGGCTCTTGCAAACATCGAAAAAGCCTTCTATTTTCTGGTTCACTCCGCCAATCGGTTGAATTTCTCCTCGTTGGTTCACGGAACCGGTAACGGCAATACCTTGCTTGATAGGAATATTTGCCAGTGATGAAAGGATTGCGTAGATTTCCGTTGATGAAGCAGAATCTCCATCTACTCCGCTGTAAGATTGTTCAAATGATATTGATGCCGACATTTGTAAAGGTTTGTCCTGTGCGAACATATTACGAAGATACCCACTCAGTACCAATACTCCCTTGTTATGAATCGGACCCGATAAGTCGGCTTCTCGTTCAATATTGATAACACCGGCGCGTCCCATGGAAGTACTGGCGGTTATCCGGGTGGGACGACCAAAACTGTATTCCCCGACACTGTACACCGCCAGACCATTGATTTGACCGACAACAGCACCTTTCGTCGTTATCATAAGGGTGTCGTTGTCTATCATCTCCTGAATTTTCTCTTCAACAAGGTTCACCCGTTCGCGTTTCGATGCAATAGCACAATACACATCTTTCCGGGTTACCATTTTGCCTTTTCGTTCTCTGGTGCAGTAGTCACTTTCACGAATAATATCGGAGATAGCGGAGAACCGTGAGGTCAGTTTTCCACGTTGACCGGATAAACGCATCCCGTATTCCGCTATTGCCTGCATGCCGCTGATATCGAAAGTGAGCAGTTCTTCCTTATCAATAACGCGGCGGACAAACTCGTAGTATTTGCGCAGATGTTTCCTGTCGGCTTTGATACTGGTATCAAATTCCGCTTTGACTTTGAAAACTTTTCTGAAATCATCATCAAGATGCCACAGCAGTTGATAAATACGCGGTTCGCCGATAAGAATGACTTTGACCTTGATAGGTATCGGTTCCGGTTTGATACCCGCTCCCGCCATCATGTAGAACGGATCAAAACCGGTGATTTCAAACTCACCATTGCGCAGGGTACGTTTGAGCTGGGTCCACACCCCGGCTTCGGTCAAAACATCCATTGCA
>JAJRZL010000105.1 GCA_024275255.1 Candidatus Zixiibacteriota bacterium
ACCTTCCAAATGGGCAACCCTTCAGGTATGGTTATTTTTACCCGGACAAAATCAGCTTCACGGAATTTTTCCAGCACTGTTTTGCAGGAATTCCTGCCGGTGAAATCATACCTGCCGGGAGTAAGTTTTTTATCAATATGTAAAAGGCGGGCAGGAAGAGTCAAACATATCCGCGAGGAGACAACCTGTTCCGCCAGTAACGTATCTGCTATCGAGGCAAAGGTATCACCAGGCTTGATGATAACTGTCACAACCTTATTGCCTATATCCACTTGTTTCGTATATGACCGGAAGCCATACCCCACTATGGAAGCGATAACAACTATCGGAATGACCAGCAGTAGTATTGTTTTCTTTTTCATATTCAAAGCTATCGACACCAGGCTAAACAATCCCAGCAGTACAACACCAATAAGCAACAAACCAACTGTTACTACAATATAGTACCCATATTCCCACAGGCTGGTTCTCGGTTTATTGCCGGGGTAACCCATCAAGATACCGTTGCAAAATTACCGCAGCCGCCAGCCGGTCAACCCGCTTTTTCTCGGACTTGAAATGTTTTCCATGGGCATGAATCATATCCGTTGCTTCAACCGATGAATACTGCTCATCCTCCGTGTAGATGGGGCCGTCATACTGTTCTGCAAGCTTTTTTATAAAAGCATCTATATCACGACATTTTTCACTTTTTTCCCTCGAAACCTGCAACGGGTAGCCAACGACAACTCCATTCGGTTCATATTCCTCTATCACCTGCATAATTTTTGTTACGGCTTCATCAATGGAACGTACCTCAAGAGTCATAAGCGGCGTGGCAATCAAACCGGTCGGGTCACTTTTTGCCAGTCCTATTCGGCGTTCCCCATAATCAATCCCGATAAATAATCTGTCGTATGCCGTCATAGCCCATATGGTAGGGGAAAGACAGAGCGATGTCAAATCTTCCCGTGTGCAAGAAGGTTCAACATTATTACTTTATTTTCAAGGGACGCATCTCGCTGTATGATGTCCAGGTGTTCTCATCCTGTTTCATCAGATGTACTACTGCTTCGGCGACATCATCCACAGTCAGACGCTTTTTATCTTTCGGTGATGGTTTCATATCTTTTGAAAGATGCGACATAAAACCGGTATTGGTCGAGCCCGGAGCAAGCACGGAGATTTTGATATTGTCATTTCGTACCTCACCGGCAACCGCTTCACTCATGATATTCACTGCCGCTTTCGAGGCACAATAGACCGCCATCCCCGGTACTCCCTGTTTTCCCGCCATGGAGGAGATATTGATTATATGACCGCCCCCTTGCTTTTTCATACGGGGAATTAATTCGCGAAACGAGTAGAAAATTGCTTTTACGTTCGTATCAAAGGTCGCATCATATTCCTTGTCGGTTGTCAAGGGGGTATCTTTTCGTACTCCGACTCCGGCATTGTTGATAAAAACATCAACTCTGCCAAATTTCCTGTACGCAGCTTCAACAATTTTCTTCATTCCTGCCGGTTTTGAAATATCAGCAGTAACAATAAGATATTCCTGTTTCGGTAATCCCAGTGATTGAGCAACTTCGGTCAGGGCTTTCCTGTTTCTCCCACAAAGGCATACCCGCACCTTCTCACGGGCAACGTGCAATGCGATAGCTGCCCCAATGCCCCGCGAAGCACCGGTGATAACCACTACCTTACTTTCAACCGACTGCATCTGTCCAACCCTTTTTTATGCTAATTTTTTATACCTGTCGATGGTGCCGGAACCCGTCCGCCACGAGCGATAAAATTATACGAGGAAAATTTCGAGACCGGCATAATCGGCGCTGTTCCCAGTAAACCGCCATAATCCACCGACTGCCCAACCATCTTTCCCGGTACGGGAATAATGCGCACGGCTGTTGTCTTGTTGTTTACCACCCCGATAGCAGCTTCATCAGCGATAATTCCCGCCAGCGTTTCGGCACTG
>JAJRZL010000106.1 GCA_024275255.1 Candidatus Zixiibacteriota bacterium
GCTGGACACCCCCACTGGCGCTACTATCGTATGTACCTTTGGAGTTATGCTGTTGCTTTTTGCAGTGATTCGAAAAATACAGTTATGATTGCAACGAAGTAGCCGGTTCTTCCCTGTGGGATAAAAGTTCCTGAACCGCCCTGCTGAGTTCGAAAGCACGATATGGTTTTGGTATGATACCATCAAACCCGAATGACTGGTAGTCTGCCATGATAGGGTCATTGGAATACCCGCTTGAAACTAACGCTCTTATGTCGGTGTCAATTTCACGGAGTGCTTTTATGGTTTCCTTGCCGCCCATACCGCCTTGAATGGTTAAGTCGAGGATAACGGCATCGTATCGTTGCCCGGAATCATATACATTCTTAAAACATTGAATGGCTTCTTCACCGTTACATACGCAATCGACCGTATAACCCTGGTTTGTAAGTACCTTACTGGCAAGATTACGAATGATTTCTTCGTCATCCATAACAAGAATTCTTCCGGTTGCAGTAGGCAGGGTGGTCGTGGTTTCTTGTTGTTGCACTACGGTGCTATTGGTAGCAGGAAGAAGGATTCGGAATGTGGTTCCCTTGTTGACTTCCGAATATACCTTTATCATTCCGTTATGCTTTTTAATAATCGAGTACACAGTTGCCAGTCCCAACCCGCTGCCCTTGGCTTTTGTAGTGAAATACGGGTCAAAGATATTATCAAGATGTTTTTTCGGTATTCCCATTCCTTCATCCTGAATAGTGATTTCGATGAAATCTTTTGTGTCAGTGCCAACATTAGTTTCCGGTTGTGAAATATTTTGTGCTGTTACGGTGATAGTGCCGCCATTTGGCATTGCCTGATCGGCGTTCAGAACCAGGTTGTGAATGACCTGGCTGATTTGCCCGCTATCAATTTCGACCGCTTTCAGGTCATCCGCAATTGAAAACACCGGCTTGACATTTGAGCCTCGAAGAACAAAGGAAACGGTATCTTTCAGCAGATTGTCAATTGTTGTTGTTTGCTTTATCGGGTTGCCGCCTTTGGAGAACGTAAGTAATTGCTGGGTCAGTCCTTGTGCCTGAATAGCGGCTTTCTCAGCTTCTTCCAGCCATTTGCCCGCCTTGTCATCAACAGATTTATTATATCGGACCAGCGAGATATTACCGAGGATTCCTGTTAACAGATTGTTGAAATCATGGGCGAGCCCGCCGGCAAGAATACCGAGAGATTCGAGTTTTTCTGTTTTCAGGCGCTCTTGTTCCAATCGCAGCCTGTCGGAGATATCAACGATAATACCTCGAATACCTACTGCTTTACCGTTGCGGTTAATAGCATTGGAATGAATTGTCACCGGAATATTTTTGCCGCTTTTGGTTATTGCCTGATAGTCATTGGGACCTAAATATTTTCCGTTCAGAACATTGAAGAAATTAATAGTGGCAGCTTCGCGGTCTTCTTCTGCGATTAAGTCAACGCCCTTGATACCTTTCTTCATATCTTCAGGTGTAATTCCCGCCACTTCAATCAAAGTCCGATTTGCGTATGTCAGAACCCCATTCTCATCAGTTTCAAAGATACCTACCGGGAGCAGTTCGGCAATATCACGGAACTTTTCTATACTTTCCTTGAGTGCCTGTTTGGCAAGTTTTTTCTTCGATATGTCACGTATTACAGCAATAACAAATCGTTTTGCTCCCTGTTGTCCTGTAGAAAGGGAAATTTCCATGGGAAAAATAGTCCCATCAGAGCGGTGTCCGGGAAGTTCGACCGTTCTGTTTATTGCCATATTGGGCAAGCCGGTTGCGAAATATTGCCTTACGTAATGCGTGTGCTTAGTGCGGTATTTTTCTGGCATGAGCAAATCAAGAGGTTGCCCTATCATCTCTGTTCTGGTCCGTCCGAACATTTTCTCGGCGGCGGGGTTGAAAAGTGTAATATGCCCGTTTTCATCAATGGCAATCATTGCCTCCTGGGTGGCGTTAATAATCAACCGGAGAAGTTCTTCACTTTTTTGTAACGCAATTTCCGCATCTCTTTGTTTCGAGATATCAATGGTATATTCTATCATTTGTTCAACATTGCCGTCGGCATCAAAAATTGGATATCCGTGAATGGCAATTGTTCTTTTAGTACCGTCTGAGGTGGTGTGTTGGTGATCTACGCATATCGGTTTTTTTGTTTTTTGTACTTCTCTGATGGGGCAGGGGTGGTTGTCCCCGGTGCAGGGGGAGTTCTGATTGTGGGTATGTTTGTAGCAGGTAACGGTATCGTCAGCAGGTAGGGTTCCGGCAGCTTTATTTGCCAGAGCGATTGAATGGTCTTTTACATTGATAACATAAAACGGATGGGTGAGCGAATCGATTATCGACCGTAGAAAGATGTTTTGCTTCTGGATTTTCTCCTGGGCATATTTCCGCTCATAGGCGTTGACAAAAATTTCTCCAACAATCTTGAGCAAACTGATGTCGTCATCAGTCCAGCTTTTCTTTGTCTTTACAGCATCAAATCCGAGAAACCCGATAGGAGACCCTTCTATTTCCATCGGAACACAAATAATGGATTGAATATGTTCGCGTTCAAATTCTTCTTTTTCGTTGATTGCTTCGGGGGGAAGATTGGTTATATCGGGGATATGAAACACCCGGTGTTGCGAAAGGTGATCCCATAAATACGGGTAGGTGTTGATTGGAATATCTTTCAGGTTGTCAATTTCCGGGCTTATTCCGTCGGCGCACCATTCATGCGTGTTGGTCATTGTAGTTAATTCATCGTTAAACAGGAACACATAACTGCGGTCAACTTGTGCCAGAGTGCCAATTTTTTCCAAGGCATCGGTGATGTAGGTGTCTAACTGGTTCGGCTTCATCTTGATAAACCGAGTAGAGATCGATGTAACGAGCTTATTAAACCTGTATGAACTCACAACTATACCTCCGGCAATGCAGCAGAACTCACTTATTTTCAGAACTGACTTACTCTATGTTATGTTAGTGTTACTAATTGTTAGTTAATAACTTACATAATCTCCTATGTATATGGATGCCCTGCATCCCTCCAAAATCATTGTGTATTATAAATATCGCCCAAAAGTGACAATAGTTTACCTGGGTTGGAAATATAAGTAACAGTGAGTAATGCCGGCAGCAGCAACAAATTGCTTGCACCAAGGTGCTATTTTGTCAGCCCCTGTTTTTCCGGTTTCCTTGGCTCTGCTCAGAAAAGACTGATGAGTTAGGACTATAAAGGGATGAACTTGATAATGTACTTTTATTGCTGCTGCCCCTGTTTGAATCGCTTCAAAGTACCCCATGAGAACGTGTACTCCGGTGTTACCAGCAAATCACCTTCTCCTACTAAATACCAGGGATTAATGGTTTTGTTTGTTGGATTTTTGATGATATGTATTTCCTGTGCGGGCATATAACTTTGAGCTAATAGCACCGCCTTTTTATTCGTTTTTTTATCAATTGCCAAATCGATAACGATTACCACGTGACCCGGAAATCCGCCTTTGATAAATACATCACCAATACGAATACTATCCAAATCAGCTATGGGCTCCATCTCCTTTGCTAAAGAATAAGTGCCGGCATACATGAAAACTTCATCTAAGTATGCGCGGAAGTTGTTGTATGATGTGTCAAATTCTGCATTTGTTTCCTTTTTCCAGGTGACATCGTTTCCTTTAACGATTGGTCTGTAACCCTGTGCCCATTTCCAAAACTCTGCCCGGTCGCCACTGGTAAAATCAAAGGCAATTTGTTTATACTGGTGGATACTGTACAAGTATTCCGCTTGTAAACGAATAACAGCATCGGCACAGTGCTGCAAATCTCGATTGCCGATATCAATGTCAATGATACGGAACTGTGCCTTTTGATTTTTTTTCAACCTTCCGTCATAAAGGCGGACACGATTGTCTCCTGATTTTAGCGGTAAATGTCGCAGCCAGTTTGCAAATGAGCCGGAATCAACATCTACCCGTATAAACCCCTGTGGAACTTCAATATCTTGTACAACTGAAGTATCAGGTAAACGCTCTTGTAACCAGGGGTATATAAGTGGTTGACCATTGGCGGTGCCGAAGAATAGTAAGGCTATGATTACTATATACTTCATATATTTCAACGAATGTTTGTCACGGAGTTGTGTCTTCATATTTCACGTTCCCTGAAATATCTTCTCGGATTTGACATAAGATATTGTAATGAGTTGGGAAACTCAATAGATTATGAAAAGTGGCATAGTCTCATATTTTGCAGGTCCACAAGAGACATACCCTGCTAAGAAAAAGTCAGGAGGGCTGTGCTCCTGACTTGTAAGATTTCTATTCGGCTAACGCTCTTAACACGGCTTCATCGCGGCTGCGGTCTCGACATACTCGCCCCACTCATCACGGAGCACATCGCACATTTCTCCCAGGGTGGCATACACCCGGCAGCAATCCAGCAATACCTCGAATGTATTACCGTTGCCGCGGGCGACCTCGCGAAGTTTCCCCAGTGCAGCCTGTACAGCACCGTTGTCGCGTTCTGCTCGTATTTTTTTCACAAACGCCACCTGGTCACGTTCGACTTGCGGATCGATTTTCAGTACCGGGATTTCAATCTCTTCATCTTCCATGATAAACTCATTTACACCGACAATTATCCGCTCTTTTTTCTCCAGCTCCTGTTGATGGCGATAGGCGGCGCGGGCTATTTCCTGCTGGAAGAAGCCTTCCTCGATACACTTGAGCACACCACCGCGGCGCTCGATCTCATCGAAATAGGCTTCAGCTTCGGCTTCCATTTTGTCTGTAAGCGACTCGACAAAGTATGAACCCGCCAGCGGATCCACCGTATTGGCAACACCGGTCTCATAGGCGATAATTTGCTGGGTACGCAAAGCGATACGTACTGCCTTTTCCGATGGCAACGCCAGGGTTTCATCCATCGAGTTGGTATGTAATGACTGTGTTCCACCAAGCACTCCTGAAAGCGCCTGAATAGCAACGCGAACGATATTGTTTTCCGGTTGTTGAGCGGTAAGCGAGCAACCTGCTGTCTGGGTGTGGAACCGCAACAGCCATGAACGCGGATTCTTGGCACCGTATTTATCTCGCATCCGTCTGGCATAAATCCGTCGTGCTGCCCGGTACTTGCAAATTTCCTCGAAGAAATCAGAATGAGCGTTGAAGAAGTAGGACAACCGCGGAGCGAAATCATCGACATTTTGCCCGGCTTCGATTGCCGATTCAACATACTGAAACCCATCTGCCAGGGTAAAGGCCAGCTCCTGCACGGCTGTAGCGCCGGCTTCACTAATGTGATACCCGGAGATAGAGATAGTATTCCACTGTGGGACATGTTTTGTGCAATACTCCATCATATCGGTAATCAGTCGGATAGATGGACGCGGTGGAAAGATGAACTCTTTCTGGGCAATGTATTCTTTGAGGATATCGTTTTGCAATGTCCCCCGAACCTGGTCGAACGGCACTCCCTGTTTTTCCGCTACGGCAAGGTACATAGCAAGGAGAATAGATGCTGGGGAGTTGATGGTCATTGACGTGGAGACTTTGGAGAGGTCAATCCCATCAAAAATAATTTCCATATCCGCCAATGTATCTACCGCGACACCACATTTGCCAACCTCGCCGAGTGAGCGGGGGTGGTCCGAGTCATAGCCCATGAGGGTCGGTAAATCAAAAGCGGTGGATAAGCCGGTCCCCCCCTGTTTGAGAATGTAATGAAACCGTTCGTTGGTCTGTCGCGGAGTGCCCATACCGGCAAACTGGCGCATTGTCCACAGGCGGGTACGGTACATAGTATGGTGGACACCGCGTGTATATGGAAATTCTCCCGGAAAACCGATATGATCCCAATAGTAGGATTCCTGGTCGGCATTCTTCATCGAGTCGGGAGTATAGAGTTCATCAATATCCACCCCGGACACGGTGAAAAAACGGGGCATGGATTTTTTCTCGCGAAACTTTTCCGCTACTTTTCCCCACTGGGAGCGATGTTCTTTCAGCTTATCGAGAAACTTTTTACCAAACATATCTTTATTATCTCCATCTCAGGTTTGACTATACATAATAACACACCATGCGAAATAGTGCAAGTCCCAAGGATGACAGGACTGTATACTTGTAGCCCATATAGAGACTAATATAGTCGATATTATAATAACAGGGCTACTTTGGTATTTCAAGTTCCCGTAAATACCGGGCGGATTCCTCGGGAGCAATCGTATTGATATAGATACCTGAACCGATTTCAAACCCGGCCGGAGTGGTGATTTTCGGAATAATGACCATGTACCAATGCAAATACCGGGTGTCTTCATCGCCAATGGGGGAAGACCGCAGAATATAATTGTAGTCGGGGTTGTTCAGCCCGTAGTATAATCTGCTGAGTACTTCGCGAAGCATTGATGCCAATTCGAAGATATCTTCGTCATCATCAATCAGCATATAACTTGCCTGGTGTTTTTTCGGGTAAATCCGACATTCAAACGGTGACCGGGCGGCAAACGGACAAAATGCCACAAATTTTTCGGACTCGACAATGATACGTTCTTTCTGGCGCAGTTCTTCTGTTATTAAATCGCAGTGTACGCAGGTGCCATACTTATCATAATGCAGAACAGCTTGTTCCATCGGGTAGCGAACATGAGGGGGAACGATAGGTGTTGCAATTATTTGTGAATGCGGGTGCGCAAGCGATGTCCCGGCACGGGGACCATGATTACGAAACACAGTAATGAGATTTATCTTCTCGTTCTTCCGTATTTCAAGCTGCCGGTACTTATAGGCGCGAAGGATATTGGCAACTTCACCCAGTTTCATCAGGGCAGGGGACAGGTGGTGATCGGGGTGTTCTATTACAACTTCTGCAATACCGAATCCTTTTGCTGCCAGAAACGAACCAACCCATGTCCTTGTAGTTGCCAGATGTGGTTGAAGGGCGGCATACTTGTTGGGTACAACCCGAACCTGCCAGTCTCCTTTTTCCGGATAGACATATACCGGGGTATCTGTTTTGTCTTCATGTCCCGGACAAAAAGGACATTCTGTCGTATTCTGGTTGGCTACATCTTCCGCGCTTTCATCATCTTTTTCTTTTTTTATATCTGATGGGCGTTTCCCCCGTTCCGGGGCAATGATAACCCATTCCTTGGTGGCGAGATTTTGTCGAAACTCCGGCATAACTGCTCCTTGCATACTTATCAATGTGACTGAAATAAAATACAAGGTTTTCCCGCATCGGTCCAGATAATAAAAAAACGGTCCGCGCGGGGCGGACCGTTACGTCCTGTAAGAGAACGCTCAAAAGAGGTATCCTCCGTCAACTTCCTTGTTGCAGAGGTCTACCCTTCATTGACGCGCTTTTGTGACAAATTGTTTACTAATGCGAAAGAAAGATATTCAAGTTCCATCGACATATTTTCATTTCGTAAATATACATCATCCGGAACACGAAGGTTTACCGGGGCAAAATTCAATATCGCTTTGACACCGGCTTTTACCACATTATCGACGATATATTGCGCCACCGTTGCCGGAACCGCAAGGATAACCAGTTCGATACCCGCTTCCTTTAACTCTTTCTCTAAGTTATTGATATCAGATACGATAATCCCTTTATGGTTCGAGCCGATTTTTCTCTGGTCATTATCAAACAATTTCACTATCTGGAAACCTTGTTTCATGAACTCTTTATAGCTTACTAATGCTGAGCCGATATTTCCGACACCAACCAGCGCAACCCGCCAGGTCCGGTCTATACCAAGGATTGAAGCAATTTTGTTTTTCAGTTCATTGACCGGGTAACCTAATCCGCGGGTACCAAACGAGCCAAAAAATGACAGGTCTTTACGTACCTGTGCCGGGGTTAGTTTTTCGCGACGGGCAAGCTCCTTGGATGAAACTGTTTCGTAGTTTTCTTTCTCCAACAAAGTCAATGCCCGATAATATAATGACAACCGGTGAATGGTTGATTCCGAAATCCGTCTTTTTTTGTCAGGTTTTTTTGTGGGGATTGCCATCTCCACTCCTTTAAGTATTATGAAATTAATGCCATGTGAAATGGTTCACAAAACAGTATACATCAGATTTTTTTTTGTGTCAATACTATATTCAGAAAAGATTATGTAAAAGATTATAACGCCAGTTGTCCTAATGGGTTCGGTCTGTTGCTGTCGATAGTCTATGGTTATCCCCGGACGGTCGTTGAGTTATTGAATCACTATCTTAGGCACTTGTGGTGAAATGCGGGCAAGGATTTCATAGTTGATTGTTCCTGCCCATCCGGCAACCTGTTCGGCGGTTATTTCTTCATCCCCGCTTTGTCCGATGAGTACTACTTCATCGAATAATTTTACCCCCGGTATATCGGTAATATCAGCCATCATCAGGTTCATACATACCCGTCCCCGAATTGGGGCTCGTTTTCCGTTTATAAGTACGTATGCCAAATTGGATAATCCACGATCATACCCGTCAAAATACCCCACCGGGAGTACCGCCAACCGCGTTGGGGAAGTGGTGCGATAGGTACAGCCATACCCGATAAAGCTATCGGCAGGGAGTTTCTTTATCTGTGTGATACGGCATTTCCAGCTCAGCACCGGTTTGAACAGGTTATTCTTTCCTCCTTTGAGGTAATACGAAAGGTAGGTTTCTTTCGAGGGCCAGTGTCCATAGACAGCAATACCCGGTCGGACAAGTTCAAAACGTGTTTTCTCAAACAAAATCAAAGCAGCAGAACAGGCAGTATGGCGGATTTGGGGGGTAATTCCCAGTTGTTGCAGCAGCTTGAGCATGTTCAGGAAACGCTGCAACTGTAATTCGGCATATTCATGGTTTGTGGTATCTTCAATATTGGCAAAATGCATCGCTGCTCCATAAGGAGCACCAAGTGAAGAATACTTTTTATATATCTTTGAGAAACCGGGTAATTCCTTTTCGGTTATTCCCTGCCTCCCGGTTCCGGTTTCCAGTTTCAGATGTGTTCGAATAGGTACACCGGCTTTATCACCAAGTTTGCCCAACTGTGCCAGGGTTTGACGATTGAATATCATCGGTTCAAGATTGAGCGTCAGCACGGCATCCAATTCTTGTAACAGTATAGGACCTAACACCATAATAGCTTTGGTCCAGCCGTTCTCACGACAGGCAACAGCTTCGGCAAGGGAGTGGACAGTCAGGTAATCGACCTCCGGATATTGTGTAAGGAGGGAGACAACTTCAGGCAGTCCATGACCGTAGGCATTGGCTTTGACAGAAACCGCCAATGTTCTTTTCGGCCCGGCTAATGTTGCCAGCGAATGTATATTATACTTCAATGACCGCTGCGACAATTCTACCCAGTGTAATGCTTCAACTTTCATAATGAGCACGTATATATCATCTTAGGCATTGGAACAACAAAAGATTTTATAAATAAAGAGATTTATTCCTGTCATTCACTGTCATAAAATCTATTTTCCACTGCTAAGTCGCATATTTATAAAGTCGATAATAGTTCTAAAGGGAGCGTATTACAACTATGAACTACAGATGCAAACTCATAAATACTTCGCTAAGACAGGTTCTTTGCAAGAGTGATTTATTTACGGAATATTTTATCAGTCACTTAAAAAAAGAAGTGCCCCATCTTGAGAAGTTGCTTGATTCCATGGATGTCGAGAAATTTCAATTTGAGTTAATGGGAAATATTACAATCGTTGTTGCCAATCTTGATAATATTCTGATGCTTGAATCATATTTGCACGATATTGCTTATCAACTGTATCAGCAGCATATCACTGCCGATGATATCCCGCATATTATCGAAGCATTCACTCAAGCCCTGCATGAAGTAAGCGATTTATCATGGGATAAACAAACATATCTGGAATGGGATAACCTGCTGAGGAGAACATTGCACACGGTACGGGCAGGTATTTCACACTCCATGGGAGCAAAGCAGGCATAATAATGATGTCTCCGGATCTCTGCAAGCAGGGAAAAAAGATATTGTAATGACAAACCCGGTTGGGTATCTGCGAGTCAGCGAGTACGGGTTTAGCTGTATTTTTTCTTGAGCTCCTCGATTTTCCGCATGTGTCCTTCTTCAAATGCTGCCAATCGCTGAAATACTTTTTTCCCTTCCTCTGATTCCACGATATCTATTGCCGATGTAAACAAATCCCGGGCTTCTTCTTCCAAACGATAAGCAATATCCAGTATAACATGCAGTGAATCAGCCTTGGCAACTTCGTCGATAAGTTTCTGGTGGGTCTGGCTCATTTCTTCACTTATTTCCGGTAATCCGTCCTGTTTGAGGATATCAGCAGTGCTTATCCACATTTCACTCCGTACCAGTGAATCGTATTGCCGTTCCAGTACTTGAAAATGCTGTTTTTCCTCGAGGGCGAGCTCTTCAAGGATTTTCCGAATTTCACCAGCTTCTTTTTTCTGTGAGGCTTCCCGGTAAAAAACATAACTGGCAACTTCTGACTGAATGCCCGATGTCAATGCGGCAAGTATTTCCGGATTTACGGGAGTCATGATATATCCTTTCTATTTCTGAACTTAGCTTTCTTCTGTCAATTGCGGTCAAGGTACTGTTTTCAGGGTATTTGTCAAGATATGAGCTCAATCTAACGTAATAAAAATACATTACATGGATATACAACACCTTGAAAAGACTATGCTATTGCCGATAAAAGAAAGACACAGGAAGGTAAATAGTACGAGGTGAATAATTATGATGATGTTGGGTTTTCTGGCGAATGTCGCCAACAATTTCAGAAATCACTACCTGCAACTGACAAATAATATTCAAAGATACAGCAAACCAGCCGGGTTCAACTACTCAAAACCGCCATTGTCACAAGTCCCACGGTTGATGCCGATTGATACGTATGAACCAGCCAACGGGGCAGAACAGTCAAAACCCGGAGAAACAACAGGAAAAACACCTCTGCCGGCTCCACCTGATGCCCCCTCGGCTAAAAAGAACGATACATCGCCTGCAAAGCAACAAACCGATGAATATATTCCCTCCCATGACAAGAAATCCGATGCCGATACGAAACCAGACGATACTACGTACTATTTCAAACGGATGGCAAAGTTGGATTACAAGCTTGATATGCGTTTTGACTTACGAGCAATTCTCAGCACTGCCCGAAGTATTGCCGATGGTGATGTTGAACATATCGAAGAGTTTGCTGCTGCCGGGTTTGGTTTCCGGGCGGATTTTAATATCAAGGGGACTGAAATAACAAAGACGAACCTTACCCGTTCAAATGATAACAATGACGTTTCACGAACCAGATCAATAGTCAAATTCAGGAATAGACAGGCAAGTGAATTTACCGCCCAGAGTCGTAATTTTGCTGTACAGTCATTCAGACAGGAAGCTGCCTGGATGAGAAGTTCCCATACGGTTCTTAATAACGGCACATACCAACAGGCTATCAATCGGTTTTCCGCGCGGTTTAGAATGGACGGGAACTTTAGTTTTGCCAACCTGCAACGGTTCCATGTCCAGACCAATCGGGTTGCTGAAGAAATACCTGATGCTGCGAAAAAATATGTCGATACTGCCGGAAAGGTAGCCCAGAGCGGTACGAACGAAATGATGGCTACATTTTTTAATGCTGTCGATGCGTATTTGGATAATGCCGAAGATACCCTCCTTGACAAGGTAGTCGGGTTTTTTGATAAGGCAGCACAGGAATTAGGATTTTCGGGAACAATGGTAGATATCGCCCGTGAACATCTCACCGATACCATCGAAAGCTTTTTCGACCGGGTAGATATGGCAATGGCACAAATAGAGTCACAGTTTGTTCCCGAAGATATGGTACAGCCTACATTGCCGACAGGTCCTCCGACAGTGGAGTCGCTTCCCAATGTTGACCCGGCAAAAATTCAAGATGCCGAACAACTGGCAATAGCATAGCCGGTTTTCATGATACCGGGTAGATGATAGCCTTTATGATGAAATAATGGTATTCAGGACTTTGGCAAATTGAGATGCCATCATATCCGAAGCATACTTCCTGGCATATTCAGGCTGGAGTTGAACTATGTTGTTGCCTTGAAGAAACTGCTCCACTTGTTTTTGCACGTACGACACGGCATATTCTTCTGTGCCATCAAAAAAACAGAACCCGTTACCTGACTCCTTGACAAGCTGTTCCACTTCTCCCTCCGGGGGAGCGGCTGCCAATATGGGTCGACCGGAAGAAAGCATGGTATAAATTCGCCCGGTTGAAAAACTTTTTGCCTGCTCCGATGATAATCCGATATATAGCAATGCGGTCGATGACAACAAATCAATGGTGGCAGTTCGTTTTTGAAATTGTTTAATCTCGAATTGAGAATCGAGGTGGTATTGCTCAAGTTGTTTTTGTAGCCAGGTTCTATCAACAGAACCGATTTGCAATACCCGTATTTTTTCGAACAAGTTCGGAGCTTGTTTGCGTAACAGGGACAATACTTTCAACAGCGGTTCAATCGGGTACACTTCGTTCAATGTTCCCAATACTCCAATAACAAAGTTACCGTCGTGAGTCGGTAATTTCCAGCGCTCGGCAAGCTCCTTATCAAAGCTGTTGTAAATAATGTGTTCTGCTCCCACATATTGACCGATTGAGCTGTTGATAGCGGTTATGGTGGTGGCTTTTTCCTTTATTTCCTGCAGGAGATATTGCCCGCGCTTTATTTTTTTGTGGTCATGGTGGTACGTCTTTTCCACCGGGTAGATGGTCCAGTAGTCACGAAAATCTGCAATCCAGGGGATATGAAATTCACTTGCTAATTGTCTTCCTGCCAGATGCGATGATATGGGGGGAGAGGTTGAAATAATGGCGTCATAATTGTGGTTTGTTATGAGTGTTCGTCCCAGTCGGACGGCGAACCGCACCCAACCGACTTTTGGATCGGGGAAAAAACGATTCGAGATGGCTCTTCCGCGTTCAATGGTTGTTGGAGTAACTTTTCGCGCTCCCAAAAGAAACATCAACCGTTGCGGGTCTGTTGAGCCTGCACGATAGATATATTCACGGGGAAGATTATCAAGTAATTCCGGTTCATAGGCACGATAGGTAACCCGTTTTACCGTTAGAATATGACATGCCCAGCCGTGCTCAGGTAAATGTTTGTACAGAGCCAGCGGTCTCCCCACACCGGCTCCGCCTAACGGGGGAAAGTAATAACAAATCAGCAGGACTTTTCGGGTACTCATTCCGTATTTGCTTCGACCAGGGTTTTCATCAGTTCTATCTGACACTTCATGTTTTCTTCAAATATGCCGGATTGTTTTACTTGTTCAAGGTTTTGTTTCCTTATTGCAATATGCGGGTTATTATCACCTATGAGCCGGGAAACTATTTCATACAATCGGTTTTCGTCATCGGCAGGAAAGAGATAGCCATTGTTTGGTCCCACCCATTCCTTGATACCCGGTGTATCAGCGACTACCGGAATTAACCCCAACGCCATAGCTTCGATAAGCGAGACAGGGGAAGAATCCGAACGCGATGCTGAGATATAGACATCATGGGAAGCCATGTACCGCATAAACTCATCACGGGGTAAAGGCGTATAGAACTGAACCGCATCACCGGCAAGGTTTTCAGTTTCACTGCGAAATGCTCCAAACAAACTTCCGGTTGACGGAAACGAAAGAATAACTTTTTTCTCCTGCAACAAAGGGACTAATGCTTTTACTATTGATACGTTGTTATATACCGGCTCATGAGCACGAGGTACAATAATTTTCAAGGGCTTTTGCAATGAATAATCTTGTTTGTGGTACGAAAGGCAGGTCTCTTCAATGCCCCACGGAATAACTGCTTGTTTTCTTATCTCGGTCAATGCCCCGGCTGATTGTGACAGGTATTCCGAATCAGCAACTACACAGTCAGCTTTTCTTAATGCCCGAACAACTTTGAAACGATGGAGCCATGATTTATGAGGGGCAATGAGAATATCGGAACCGAGTACATGCAGTACCCGGGGAGTGTGATAGTTGTCGCCCAATAACGAAATAAGAAACCCATATCCCGAAGCAAAGTGAGCATCGATAATATCAGGTTGAAAATCATCAATCAGCGTTCGCACTTTTGGCACTGCATAGACATAGTTATGAGTACGTGCCTGTTTACTGGTGGAGAGAGATATATGCTCAAGATGTCCATGCTCAAGCGATGCCAGCAGTACCCGGCATCCTTGTCTTTGTAATTCGTTAATGAACCGTTCTGTATGTACTGACCGGCTGTCTGCCAGCAGAAGTATTTTCAGTAACGACCGGCTCACAACAGCTTACCCAGCATATTTTTCAATACGTAACAGAAATAGTTGACGGTCTTCCCACCCCATTGTCGTTTATAAAATGCAAGTCCGGAAGCATCGGGAGGAGAAGCGCCAAGGTTGAGAGTATTGACCATTCCCTGTCTTGCCAACTGACGACATATAACGAAGGTGGTATATTGGTTTGGTTTAAGAAATGAAAAAGCCTTGTCATAGTAAATCTGCCATTCCAGTAACATCCCGCCCTCGATAAAGTAAATGTGTGAGGAAGCAGGTTTACCGTTATGTTCACACCATGTCCATTGTACTCGTGTGTCTTGTTGAGCCAGGTTTGCCAATGTATGAAAAAAATCAGGGGAATACTTCGACTGTCGTCCATGACGATGTTCCGTGTGAGTCATCAGTTGTAAAAACCGTTCATGGTGTTTTTCCCAGTCAAAAGGGACAACTTCGATCCCTTCCCTGATAGCCCGTCGTATTTGGGATACAAGTTTTTTGTCGGGAGGGAGCCATTCCGGTTGAGAGATGTCAACGAGGGTGGTTGTACACTCTTGACAGGTAAAGCGGGGGTCATCCGGTAATGAATGGTAAAAATCATAAAGGAATAATTTTACATACCGCTGTTTCAGCAGGGTATCAAGAATTTGCCCGGCAATAGCGGCTTGGTTGACAATCATGGTGGGGTTAAAAAAAATTCTGCTATAACATCCGTCGGGCATTGCTACAAATCGCCGGAGCAGTCCTTTGCCAAATTCTATTCCGGGGAGAACTGCGTAAATTTTTCCCTGCTTCTCGGCAACCCAGAACACCTGTTGTCCCCCCTTGTTTTCCCAGAGACTGGCAAATCCTTTGGAGGCAAAAAAAGAGTTGTTCGTCAAGCGGGCAATATCATCCGCCGGGAACTCGTGCGATTCATACCGAGATATTTCCATTATTCACGAATGAGCAAGAGTTTTCCTTTAGCGATATTACCATCGGTGTCGGTAAGAATATACAGATATACTCCCGAGGCAACTTTTTCTCCGCTCTGGTTACGACCGTCCCAGGGGATATTGACCGGGTATTCGGTTACCGGTTCTCCGGCGACGGTATATATCCGCACAGTTCCGGCTCGTGAAAAATTGAACTCCAGCCGGTCATTATCAGAGCGGATGATAAAAGGGTTTGGTACGGGCGCAATGGAATCGAGTACAGCAGTACGTTTCCGTACCTCGGAAGTCAGCACCGAGATACCGGAACCGGTAGCGATATATAAATCACCGGTCGTCTGGTCCAACGCCAGGTCACGGATGTCATTCGATACAAGGTAACTGCTTGTCTCCGTGTAAACCGTCGCTTCGCCGGTGGCGCCGTCAAATCTTGCCAATCCGTTACGGGAGCCCACCCAGAGATTACCCCGCCCGTCAAATTCAAGAGCGGTGACTTCGGGACCGATTCCAGCCGGAAGGGTGACATCGACAAAACGCTCTATACCGGGATCCCATCGTGAAAGACCAAAGTTGGTCCCAACCCAGGCATTACCACGGGGGGAGTAGCGGATAATCCGAATGGTGTTTGATAACAGGGTGGAGTTTTCCTTGGTATAATGAACACAGGCGGTAGGGTTGTCAGCAAGGGCATCATCAACATTACATAAGAAAAGCCCCGCGCTTTTGGTGCCGACAGCAATTTGTCCTCCACCATACCCGATGGTATTGACAAAATTGTTCGTTATCCCCTCAGCAATACCAATGGAATCCCAACTGGCGATGTCATCGAGATTATCAAGTCGCCCGACTGCAACCGGAAAATTATTATAGGTCAAATCGCAAAGGATAAAAATATGTTCGCCATCCGATGCCATATCCTGTACCACAACAAAGAACTCAGCCGTAGGTATTCCGCGACAGCTTGAGTTGTTCTCGTCGTAGTTCACTTCACTGTCCCCGCGGAGTTTCCACACCCCGTTTCCCCATGTTCCCGCCCAGACATCACCAGTTGCGTCGGTGATAGCCGAGGTGGCTTTGTCTCCCAGGGTGAAATTGTATCGTTCCCAGCGGGTGCCGTCAAACCGGGCAAAAGTAATTTTACCAAAACCGGCAACAACATGATGCTCCCCATCTACCGCCACCGCTTGTACGTCATTGGCAGGGGCGCCGGTAAAGGGATATTCCTCGAACTGACCGGATAGTTCCGCATACAACCCACCGGCAGCTGAACTGACCCACCGGGTTCCGTTCCAGCCGATACCTGTTTTCGGTGCTGATGGCAGTCCGTTGATATTAATGGAATTAGGACCGGAAGCAGTCAAAACACCAATCCCATTGACATAATAGATAAACAATGAGTCGCCTTCGATAACCAGATCGTTTACTTCCTTATCAAAAGCAATGGACATCGGAACAAAAGTAGTGTCGTTGGTTGTTCTGCTGAGCTGGAAAAACCCGTGCGAGGTGGCAACGTAAATATCCTGTTCAAAATAGACTACCTTCCGTACCGTATCACTGCGAAGCTCAGGAAAATCATTGACGGAAAACAAGGTCCATGCCGCCGGTGGTAAATCAGGGGAACGTTTATCGGCAACTAATAATCCAGATGAAGTTGCCACCCATATTGAATCTCCAAGAAGGAGGATGTCGTTCACTTTTGGAAAGGCATTCACGGTTGTGAGTTGAAGATGCTCTTCGATTTGACCGCCATCATTCACTTTTGAAAACAACACAAGACCGGAATCTGTCCCTACCCACAGGTTATCACCATCATCTACCAAGCGGGTTAACAGGAAAAGTTTGCCATTTGCCGGTTGAAAGAGAAACTGTTCAGGTTCATTTATTCCAAATCGAATCAATCGCCCGAACCCGGTCAGCCATTTTACCCCCTCGGCATCAATAATCATATCGGTAATGTTGGTTGTTCCCAGCCCGTCGGTATTGAGGTATGTCTTCCCCGGGTCATCGAAACTGCTGATTGCCAGCAGCCCGCCGGAGGTAGCAACATAAAGGGTGTCATCAATAACCCGTAGTTGCCGAATGTCACGCATTGATGTCAGCGTTTGCCAGTTTCCGGCATGAGCACCTGACATTGCTATTGACAATAATAACATCAAGCTCAGAACATATTGTCTGATATGACTTGACATTACCTGAATTTGCCGGTAAAAACTTTTCGTATTATCCATATAGCAATCAATATACCGCTAAGACTCATGGTGAGCAAGAACGAGAATCGACCACAGATATCCCCGTACTTGGTAAATATCGAATATCCGTCGAGTAACCCGACTTTATCTCGTAACACGGCAACATCAAACAGTTCCAGTTCATTGCGGATTCGTCCATAATCGTCAACAATGTAGGTCAACCCGCTGTTAGCGCAGCGTGCCATCCAGCTCCTGTTTTCCACCGCCCGGGTGATAAATATTCGTGAGTGCATATATATCCCCACTGATTTACCAAACCAGGTGTCATTGGTAATGCCGACCAAGAACCCGGCTCCGTTTTTAATCATGGCTCGGGTATATTCCGGGAAGGCACATTCAAAACAGATAAGTACCCCGTACTTGTTATCTCCCAGGGTGAAAAGTTTCAGGGAATCGCCGGGGTAAAAGTCCGACCACCATTGTACCCCCCATTGATCAATAAAAGTTAAGTACTTACGCAAAAAAGACTTTTCAAGAAAAGGGAGTTTATCCTGGTAGGGTACATGCTCAGAAAACGGCACCAGTTTTACTTTGTCATAACGCTCCTCAATCAAACCAAGCGAGTCGAGCTGGTAGCAGGAGTTATAGTATCGCTCTTTTCCATTTTTAACTGATGCCCCCAATGCGCCGACAAGATGCTGTCTGCCGGATTTCCTGACAATTTGCCCGACCCGGTATTGGCAGGTGCGATTGTGGCTTAAATAGCACGGTACGGCTGTTTCGGGCCAAATATACAGGTCGGGAGGGTTCTCTGAGACGGTTTGTATCAGTGAATCATACAACCGAAAACTATGCTCGGCATTGTTCTTTGCCCACTTGACTTCAAGGGGAACAGAACCCTGCAGCAGTGCTACATCAACAGTCCCATCCCTGGGATATGGCGGAACGACCACCCAGCCGTAAGCAACCAGACCGATAACAGTAGCAGCGGCAAGCAAACCTGCTGTTACTTTTTTCTCGGGGGGAACTGATTTCCTGAAAAGCTGCAATAGCAACACGTTAACGGCAACTATCAGCAGTGACAATCCATGGACGGATATTACAGATACAATTTGCAGGACATATAAGTAATAAGACTGTGAGTAGCCAAGATCGGACCAGGGAAAAGCGAACTGGGAAAGAGTACGGAAGTATTCCATTCCTACCCACAAAAAAGGCAGGGCTGTATATCCAAGAACCGGACGCACACGGTACAGACGATGAAATATCATCAGAATCGCGGTATAGTAAAATGATACGATTACAACAGCGGCAATCATTCCCGGAGGAGTAACCATGGCAACCCAATACAAACTGAACAGGTTGAAAAAGAAGCTGAAAAAGTATGCCGCATTAAAAGCGTTGCGTCCCGAAAGACGGGTCAGAATCATAATTGGACGAACCAGTGCAAACCAAGCAAGAAAACCAAGATAATCGGGATAAAATGATAGTGAGAGCAAAAATGCCCATATCATTAATTCCAACCGCCGTTTACGAAGCTCAATATCTTCGGGCAGAAAAAAATGACCTATTTTTATCAAGACTCTCATACGATTATATTAACACCAAAGTATGGATACATCTTTTATAAAATAAGCTATGCAATGTTTGAGAGCTTCTCAAGTAATAGTTCGATAAGGTACTATTTATATGTTATTGGTCGCTTTATGACAAAAAAAGAAGAATAAACCATAAGGAAACACCTGGCACGATAAAGATTGGTGGTGGTTAAGCATTTGGATGACAAGTTCTTATGGGGGTTGTGAAAAAGTGCTGATGCATTAACTATTTTTCATTGACTATTGTTGTCGGTATTTGCATACTCCGGCGGACGAAATGTGTAGGTTTATTTTTTTAATTTGTAGGGACAAGTAGTAATTGAAGCCTTTTGGAAACTTTTTAAGAACCGTTAAGAAGATAAAGTCTTTCTTCCTGTAAGTATTTTCCCAGTAATAACCAACAATAAATAAGTTCTTACTTATATATGTTACCCGGAGATAACTATGTTTATAATATATAACACAATTAACACCATAGAGGAGAAAACAATATGGGCATGTTGAAGGAATTTAAGGAATTCGCTATCAAAGGAAATGTCGTTGACATGGCGGTCGGTATTATCATCGGCGCTGCATTCGGCAAAATAGTATCTTCATTTGTCGGTGATGTTATTATGCCACCGATTGGGGTGATGCTTGGTGGTGTCGACTTTACTTCACTGGTATTTACCTTAAAAGAAGCCGTAGGTGAGACACCGGCGGTTGTTATCAGGTATGGAAAATTTATCCAGACCGTTATTGACTTTATTATTGTCGCCTTTGCTATTTTTATGGCAGTAAAAGCGATGAACTCGATGAAACGCAAAGAAGAAGCTGCCCCCAAACCGCCACCGGTGCCTTCCAAAGAAGAGACCCTGCTGACAGAGATCCGCGATATACTGAAATCCGGTAAATAAACAGAGATTCGATTTATTTATACACAAGTGTCAAAAGATTATTCTTCTGACACTTTTTTATTGTTTCGCACAATTTAACAATTCCATATTGAAACATTTTTTTTAACTATGACAATTATGTGACAAAGTTTGTCTGATTTCTTCTACTATTCTCTGAAAGGCATTAAAGAATAGGAGATAGCGGGATGAAAAAGTTGTTATTGGTAAGTGTTTTCATTGCTTTGTTTGCTTCCAGCAATGCCTTTGCTGAAGTTTTTACCGGCAAAGTTATTAACAGTGAGGACAATTCTCCTCTTGAAGGAGCAACTGTCAGAGTTGACAACCGGGATATAGCTACCAAAACAGATGCCGATGGGACTTTTCAAATCAATGGTATAAGCGGTGATATTACTATTACCGTCAGTCATATCGGTTTTTCCAAACAAAAAGGTATCTCTCTCAAACCGGGAGAGAAAAAACTCATTACGCTTATCCCGACTCCAACCACCCTCGATGCTATTGTTGTCACTGCCAACAGGTATGAAAAAGCAGCTTATAAAGTTGCTCAACCTATTACTGTAACCAAGCAAGAAGAGATTCAGGCGAAGGGGTATACTATTGTCTCCGATGTTATCAGGTCTTTTCCCGGGGTTGATATGAACGATGCCGGACCGTTTCGTTCCCGTCCCGTTATCAGGGGACTATTCGGAACCCGTTTGCTTGTTTTAGTTGATGGCGAACGGCTCAACGACCAGCGGGATATTGTGGATTTTGCCGGTGTTTCGATGTCACTGGTCGATCCGAATGAAATAGATCGAATCGAAGTGGTCAATGGACCGTCATCGGTACTGTATGGCTCCGATGCCATGGGTGGTGTTATCAACATTATCACCAAGAAAAACAATTTTTCCGATAAACTGAAACCCTGGGCGCAATACAGCTCGCGATATTCAACCGTGGACGAACACAGTTCCAATCGGCTTGATATTGGGCTCAGCTCAGAAAAGATAACTTTCTCCGGTGGGTACCAGCACCGTCAGGCAACGCGTGATTATAAGCTGCCTGATGACTACCTGAACGAAGACAGTCGATACTCGGTATATCGCCCGGAATTTTACGACAGCTTGAATGCCGTTCAGGGAACCTCGTTTTCGTCTGACCGGTTGGTAAATTCCAAGGTTCACATAAACAACTATGATGCAAAGTTTGGGTACAAGTTCAACAACCATCACAGTATCAACGCCGATCTTGGATTCTTCCGAGCTACCGATATCGGTTTCCCCGGTGTTCCGAACGACTCCACTCCTTTCCTGTTTGCCTGGCCTAAACATGAACGTGATAATTTCTCCGTTACCTATACCGGGAAAAGCCTGAGCAATAAAATGGCTAAAATGGAAGCCAAGTTTTACTATGATAAAATATCGAAGGATTTCTTTACCGATTTTTATGATAATGTCAGCTTTCCGGCAGGACCGGGAGCAACCGGTTATATCGAAAATTCACTGAGTAAAACCAAGGTAGAGAAACTTGGACTCAACTTTCAGGAGTTGTACCAGTTACATGACAATGTTACCCTGACATTCGGGTTTGACTCCTGGCGGGAATCCATCTCTGGTGATGTTCGGACAATCACTCGTTTTGAAGGGTTTGGTCCGCAACCTGTTTACGACACAAGCACCAGCGCCTCGGTACCCAAAAACCGCTGGGTATCTTTGGGAACATATGTCTCCAGTGAAACGCACCTGGATAACCTAACGGTCGAAGCCGGTGTTCGCTGGGATAATTTCTGGGTGAAAACAGAGGAAACTCCCGGTTATGTTGATGATGAGGGGAATCTGCTGCCGACCGTTGATGAAACCTATTCATCCTTGAACGGTTCTCTGGGGCTTATTTATCCTCTTGGAAAAGGGATAAATGCGGTTGCCAGTGTTGGTTCGGCATACCGGGTGCCCAATGTTGTTGAACGATTTTTCTATGGCTCGGCATCGGGACGTTTGACCCGTCCGAACCCGGATATTAAACCGGAACGGGCTGTTACTGTAGATGGTGGGATTAAAGCTGTTCACCCCCATATCAGTTATTCGTTTATAGGGTTTTACAGCGACTATTCCGATTTCTCTCAACTGCGGTCATTCGGACAGGATACCTTGACCATGCGTCCGCTGTGGCGTTTTGAGAATATGGAAGATGTGACTATTTATGGATTTGAAGCTTTGATAGAAGGCAGACTCGATAACGGGTTGTATGGCAGTTTTTCCTTTGCATACCAGCATGGTGAAAATAAAACCGAGGACGGTCCGCTTTTTGTCTCACCGATTAAAACGACTTTGACTACCGGGTATCGATATAAGAAGTATGGGTTGTTTGGCGAGTTATCCATACGGCGACTTGAAGACCAAAACAGGGTCCCGACAACAAGTACGCTCGATGATATTCCGACAAAAGGCTACACCGTTGTTAATTTCAATACCGGTGTTCGTTTATTTGACAGTATCAGACTCTCGATTTCGGCGAATAACCTGTTTGATGTCACCTACTCCGAGCCGTTTAACGCCCGTAATCCTGATAATCCTATCCCGGAATCGGGGAGGAATTTTATTGTCAGTTTCGTTGGTGATATCGGAAGGTGAAAATAATTAGGTGGAAGTATAAAGAAATAAAAACCCGGTTTGCCACCGGGTTTTTTATTGGAGTAAATGATTTGTATCTCTTATTCTGATGGGCTTCGGGTAAAGCGATACCCGACTCCTCGGATAGTATGAATATATTTCGGGTTTTTGGGATCATCCTCAAAAAGTTTCCGAAGGTGCACAATAAAATTATCTACGGTTCTGTTGGTCGGGTATGATTGGTAGCCCCAGATGGCATCGAGCAACTGGTCCCTGCTGATAACCTCGCCTTCACGCTCAATAAGATATTTCAGAACCATACATTCCTTATTGGAAAGCTGAATAGTTCCGCCGGGCCCGCTTGCTTCGAATGTTTCAAAATTGATTTTTCGGTTATCGAATTCAAAAACCACCTTACTTGTATTACGTGTCGCCAGCCATGCCTGACGCCTGAAGATGCTTTGTAAGCGAGCCAGGAGTTCCGCCATCTCAAACGGCTTGGTAATATAATCATCACCACCAGCCAGCAACCCCTCAACTTTCTGGTCGGATTCGTCCCGGGCGGTGAGAAAAAGAACAGGTACTGTTACCCCGTTTGCCCGTAACTGCTTGCAAATTGTAATACCGTCTTTGCCAGGCAGCATAATATCAAGCAATATGAGGTCAAACATACCATGATGGAATTCTTCGAGCACAAGATTCCCATGTGAGACATGTACCACCTGATAGCCCTCGGCTTCGAGATTAAGCACTAACCCATCGGCAAGATGTAAGTCATCCTCGACCAGTAGAATTGATTTCATGCGTGAGATTCCTTCTTCAGCGTAATCGTAAATGTTGTTCCTTTCCCCAGCCCATCAGAATGAACGGAAATATCTCCGCCATGCGCTCGTATAATTTCACGACTCAAATACAATCCCAAACCGGTACCGTCAAAGTCACGAGTCAGCTCATTTCCTACCCGGTAAAAACGGTCAAAGACAGCTCGCTGTTCTTTCTTCTCCAGCCCGATACCATTATCTGTTATTTTCAAAAGAATATCATCATTGCTGGTCGAAAGAGTAACATCAATAATTACTGTCGGGTTTGTATTATATTTGACCGCATTCCCTAAAAGGGCATCAAGTACCCGGGTAATTGATTTACGGTTTCCATATATATATACATCAGGGGATAATGATTGATGCAATTTCAAGAGTTTATGGTTAGGTGCCCGTTTGAGGTCGGTAAGGCGTTCTGAGACTAATGCTGTTAAATTTATCCGTTCCTTTTTTTGTTCCGGGCGTGACTGTTCGTACCGGCTGGCTTCGAGTACATTATCAACAAGATTTCTCAGGCGGTGGATGTCTTCCTTCATTTTGGGAATGATAGCAGCTTTGTCAGTCTCGGAAATTTTAGGTGATTGCAACGTATCGAGATAAATGTTCAGCGAGGAAAGCGGGGTTTTCAGCTCATGGGTAACCGCCATCATGAAGTTTTGCTGGTGGTGCTGTAGTTTTTGAAGACGGACAATGGATTTATGAACCAGCCAGAGACCGAATGCAAGCACCAAAAGAAATACGACTCCTTCCATCCCGACCATTATCTGTCGTGCTGTCTCTTCTTTGTGAATAGTACTTATGAAATCGGGTGAAGCATCCAGCTTTTTTGCCAGTTCGACTTTTTCATCTACAAGTATCGCCATGAACGATATCCACCAGACCGCCTGTGCCAGCAGGAATATCGTCATGATAATAAACAGGGTCAGGGATTTCTTGGGAGTTATTTGTATTGGCATACGGACAATTACCTCGTACAATTGATTTCATGAATAGTAACAAAACATGTTCGGTAAAGCAATAATTGAGATAGAAACCGCTTAACAGGTATATTTTCAAAATTACAAAGTAGTATCTATAACTTAGATTTGACTTTCGGGAAAATCATATATATCCTTGGTAGACATAATACTGGCAGAGCCTGTATAATATGATAGAAAAGAACAGAAGAAATCTGTATATACAGACGAAGTCTGTGTGCTAGACGGGGAGTTAGCGGTGCCCTGTAACCCGGAACCCGCTATACCGGGGTCGAATTCCCACCCGAGGGCTTAGCGGTCGATTGATTTCGACAGGTAAGCGGTGTTGAGGATCGGGTCCTGTACAACAGAAGCCTA
>JAJRZL010000107.1 GCA_024275255.1 Candidatus Zixiibacteriota bacterium
AGAAAATCCATATATATGTAAACAAAAAGGTCAAGCCCTCAGGAGGCTTGACCTTTTTTGTCTATGGCTTTACCACAATTTTCCCATGAGCGGAAGTTCCGTTGAAATACCAGAGATATACTCCTACTGATATGATATTCCCAGAAGCATTTCGAAGATCCCATGTCCATTCATTGGCGATATTTTCTTTAATAAGGACCGTTTCTCCTGCGACCGTTTGAATGAGTAAATCACTGGGTTCGCTTGGCAGATGGAATGTCACTGTTTCACCAAGGCGAACCGGGTTTGGGGATGCAAATACGGAAGCTTCAACATAAAACTTGGCTATTGGTGAGTAGGTGTAATCATTAGCATGAACCCGCCAGAAATATTCCTGGTTGGTCTCAAGTGGCTGGTCAACACGCCAGGTTGTATATTCCCCGGACTCTTCCGGGACCGGGGGAGAGGAGACAACCGTATTGACGAAATTTGAATCCGATGATACTTCGAAATAGTAATAATTCTCCCCGCTGACAGCGACATTGGCTGCTTTTAATATCGGTCGCTCTGTCAGGACAACTGTGCCGTTGGGAGGAGCGGCAGTTCCTGCCGTATAATCATCTGTGCCGGTCGAAAGATCCCAGTACAGGAACCAGACGGCGTCGGTATAATCAGTAGTGTTATCGTAATCTTTTGCCCGAACCCGCCACCAGTAGGTATGATTATTTGCCGGAACAAAACTGAATGTTACATATGTTTGTCCCCCTTGTTCCTCCGGTACATCGAATTTTGATTCTACAACCTGGGTCAGTAGTGAATCACTGTACACCCAAAAATCGTATGTTATCGGGTCACCTTCCGGGTCAACGGAGTTTTGAATACCAAGAACAATGGGAGCAGTAATAATAGTAGAGCCGTTTTCTGGTGAAATGGGAACCGGCAGGGTCGGAGGCTGATTGACTGCGATAGACAGGTTGACCGTAAATGAGAATAGCGGTGTCCATGCCGAGTATTCTTTGCCGTCGTAAGACCGTGCTCGCCAACGATAGGTAGTATTGTCCTGTAACGCTATCGGTACCGTCCATCGGGTGACTGTTGTTCCTTCACTGATACCGGTTGCTCCGCCCAGTTGAGTCGATGCCGTGGCATCGTACAGTTCAAATTCATACGTGAGCGGGTCACCATCAATATCATCACTGTTAAGGACTATTAAAGTCGGATATAATGTATCTACCGTTGAACCAGATGCCGGGCTTTGTACAACCGGGGTCGTGGGGGCATTGTTACCGCTGACTGAGACATAAAATGAACGGGTGCTGCTGTATGCCGAATAGTCAATACCGTCAGTTGCACGTGCCCGCCAGTAATACTGGACGCCATTTTCGAGTGGATCGGTAACGGTCCAGTATATTTGTCCTGCATGTCCGGATACTTGCCCGCTGGAGACGATGGTGGTAAAAGTGGATGAGGGCGAGACATCGAAAAGATAAGCTACTGAAGTTCCATCGGGGTCCGTGACCGAGTTGACAGACAGTATTGGTGTCAGCGACGCTACTGTACCTCCGTTGTCAGGAGCGGTCGGTACAGGAGCTGGGGGGGGAGTGTTAGGGGTGTGGAACGAATATGGTCCTGCCCACGGCGATACCGAGGTCCCGTTGGAACATTGCACCCGCCACCAGTAAAAATGACCTGTTTCTAAACCGGAAGCGACAGTATAACAGGTAGTGTTTGATCCTTCGCTGATGGTTACCGGATTTGTGGCAGCGATAGTGAGATTCGGATCAACATATATTTCAAAGGTATAAACCTGTGGATTGGTACAACCGGGTGCCGGTGTTGAATTGCTGATACATAGTGTCGGGTTGACACTTCCTACGCTGCTCCCATTAGGTGGTGACGTGATAGTAGGTGTACTCGGAGGTGTTGAGCAGGCGCTTCCACTTCCGGTGTCAATATAGAAAAACGACCGGGAGGGAGAAAAATCCGAATAATCAAATCCGTCACTTACCCGGCATCGCCACCAGTACTGCTGTCCGGGAATGGGGGTAAATGATGAAAACGAAGCTGAGGTCTGGTTGGTCCCGGGTGAGATATCGGTCGCAGCAGTGACAATATTGGTAAACGATGTGTTGGTACTAATCCAGAAACTGTAAAGCAGATTATCCCCATCGGCATCGGTAGCATTGCTGACAGTGAGAGTAATCGGGGTACTGGTTAATGTATCACCATTAGCAGGTAAAACCGGTTGTGGAGTTGAAGGGCGATTATTAAAGCTGAAACTTCTCGCCGGTGACCAAGAACTGGTATCACTGAAATCAGAAGCGATTGCCCGTACATGCCAGTAATAGGTGGTCGCATTGTTCAGCCCGGTATAGACACTTTGAATAGTTGTTCCTGAAGCGAGACCGGTTTGTAACTGGGCAGCAGTAAATGAACTGTTGGTTGCCAATGCAAACTGGTAGATAAGACTCTGCGGGATAGAAAGCTGGTCACAGGATAATGTCACGCTGCCGCTGGCAGTGTCAATCACCTCGCCGGTATTTGTCGGGGTCGGGATTCCTCCTGGCAATCCGACTGCAACATTAGAAATAGCAGATTCGTTATTTTCCTCGTCGTATGTTTTTATCGCAAAATAATACTGCTCTCCGCTGGTCAGATTATTCAGCGTATAAGTCTGGTTGCTTCCGGCGGAAAGTGGTGTGGGAGGATTCGGGGCAGTTTGTATCAGGGGGAAATTGGATTCTGAGATAGGAGAGGTCGAATACTTGATGATATAATAACTTGCTGTTCCTGATGAGCCGTCATCACCGGGAGCAGTCCATGCCAACCGGATACTTCCGTCCACCCCACCGGGTGAGGCTGTCAGGTCAGATATGGCACCGGGTGGGGTTACATCAAAATCCCCGGGGTCTTCTCCGGGAGTACTGGATAAGGTAAGGGTAGGCAATTGTGAGCCGGCACTCAGCGTGATTGTCTGTTGCCTGCTGTCAGAGCCTTTTGTAACGGTTATAGTAAAGTCATTATAATCAAGTGAATCCGAACCGGGGTTTTGCTCCCAGCGATAACTTACCAACTCGGATACCTGACCATATCTATCGGTAGTGCTGCTGAAAACAGTTTGTCCATAGTTATTGCGCACCGTGACAGTGGCATCACGTACCGGTAAGGCGTTGTTGCCTATCACCTGCACTTTTAGTCTTCTCATCAGGCGGTAATCGGAATCACCTGCTCCGAACGTAATATCATCTTCCGATGCTCCACCAAGGTACACCAAATCGCATAAGGTGTCTTCTGAAGCGTTGAAATAACTCCGCCACCCGACAATTACCGTCTTCGGATCTGTCGTCGGGGTTATTCTCACCAGGGTGTCACCTTCGATAAATATCCCGCTGGCGCCATAGTTGCTTTCACCGAAACTGATAATTGTCCCGCCGCTTTCAAAGCGGTTGTTGCGGATGATATTTCCCTGGTTCGGGAAACTCTCCAGGGCGCAGGCAATAGCTTCGACTCCTGTCGTTAAGGCATTTGCCCGGAACAAGTTATTTTCTATTACAATTCCATGTTCAGGGGTATGTCCTTCTTCATCTGTGGCGGTGATACGGAAAACAGTAACCTGTTGACCATAACTGGAGCCGACCCCAATTCCACCGGTCCCGATAAAAGTATTATCATAGACATGAACATACGCATTTCCGAACCGCATTCTCAGAACCTGTACATTTCCCTGGGGAACTTCAAGGTTTGGTCCTTCATGGACATCAACGTAGTTGTTATAGATGCGAACCGGATTTTCGGGTGTCCCGGCACAGGTTTCAATAATCATCCCCCGGCTGCCGCCGTAATTGGTGCCGCTCAGAATTACGTTATCATGGATAGAGCTCCCGGCGGCAAGACGGCTGGCGGCTATCTGGTAGGGGTTAGCAGCAGAAAGACAGGTGTTACCGGGATCGGTGTAGGTATAATTTCGAGCATCTGAGGATAGGGTACAGGCATATACTTCAGCAAAACAATAATTGCCGCCACTGCGACCACCAATACATATCCCCTGGGAAGGACCGGTAATCAACCGTATGCCATGAATTTTATAATGAAAATCGCCATACCCGGCATAGGTGGTGCCGACATTTATTGCCGCTCCGTCGTAATTACACCTATTGTCGTATCCGGTAACATCACTTCGGTATTGTCCCCCGGAAATTTCAATATTATAATTGGCAGGAGGACCGATTGAAGGAGTAAAGATACAGTGACCGTTGGTTCCGGCAATACGCATATTGGTCCCTTCAATGAGGACATCATTCGTACCCATCATAAGAAGGCAAGTGTTCCGGTCACCTGTGCCACCGTGGTAAATTGTCCCCCCGACAATTTTGATATTGTATGATGATTCCGATAATTCGATACCATAAAGACTATTACCGTTGCCCGTACCAAACGTGATAGTATCATCGACAAGATAGAGAACCAGGTCATGCCCAGTAATCCGTAATGCTGAGCCGGAGGTAGAGAGGTTGGTTCCGGCAATGACCAGCGTGTCGCTATAATTCGTTCCTGTTTGAGAGGCGGTATATGGGAAAGAGCTAATCGTATGAACAGTGGCATAACTTGAAGCCGTAAGTAACAGCAGGCATATCGCTGCTGTTGTTGTAATGAAAAAACCACCGGTACGAACTATCTGTTTCATAAAGCCTCCTCAGCGGTTGAATCAACCGGGTATAGATACTTGGGCAAAATGTAGTCCCGATATTGATTAGGATTACCATCGAGACCGGCTTCCGCCGCTTTAATTACATTATACGCTTCTCGAGCTGTCATATAATGTAATCGGAATTTTTTTCCGTCATTATACTTTTTTTCTACTTTGTTCAAC
>JAJRZL010000108.1 GCA_024275255.1 Candidatus Zixiibacteriota bacterium
ACCCCCTGCCCCGTTCGTTTATCCTGCGATTTACACCCGAATACCTGAACACCGAGGACCTTGCCGCCCTTGAGCAGCAATTTTCCCAAATGCCCCAAATTACCAATGTTGTGTACAGTAAAAACTGGCTGGCGAAAACAGAGCAGACCCGCACGATTATACAACGGTTCGGAATGGCATTGGGACTGTTCATATTACTGACGGCGCTTATCAGTACCGTCAACAGCTTGCGTCTGATGACCCGTGCCCGTACCGTCGGGTTCCGGCAGATGCGCTTACTCGGAGCGGGACGTTTGTTTCTTGCAGCACCATACCTGATAGAGGGGCTCCTTATCGGGGGACTTTCGGCAATACTTGGCTGGGTGATGATATGGTATGGGAGAACACAGTTCAGCTTGTCACAAATTGAAATTGTTTATCCCCCTCTGCAGGAAATAGTTATTTTTTGCAGTGCCACGGCGTTGCTTGGTATTATCTCCGGTTACCTGGGGATACGTAAAATGTTGAGGTAAGTTATGAGAGGTTGCGTTTTACCGGAATATCACCTTCCCCAAAAAACCACTGCACTTCTTCGGGCATTGGTTCTGCTTTTTATGGTTGTCGGGTGTATATTCGGCGGTCAGGTAACCGCAAAGGACCAGTCTAATATTCTCGATGAAAAGAGTCAGCTTGAAAAAATACAGCAGGAAGTAAAAAGGAGTCAGCAAAAACTTGACTCATTACGTAACATAGAAATTGCCACCCAGCAAAAGATAGCCAACTACGACCAAAAGATTTCAACCAATAAAAAAGTCATTAGCCGACTGACCAGGCAACTCAAAAAAATCAGGAGCAAACTCGGTAAAACAGAACAAGAGCTCCAGCAAAAACAGGAACAGTTGGACAGAACGAAACGGAAATATCTCGGTGATATCCGGCATTTTTATGTAAAAGCAGCAACCCGGCACTCCAACGCTTTGTGGGAATCACCCGATGCCGAACTTCTGTTTCACAAACAGGCAATTTACATGACATCGATTGGAGCATTTGAATCGGAACAGGTAACACAGGCAGTCCAACTTGTTTTGCAGACACAGGATACCCTGGATAAACTGACCGGAGAAAAACACCGGATGACCTCACTGAAAAAACAAAAGGAAGTTGCCACCGCTCTTGAGAAAAATCGGAAACAAAAAAAAGAAAAAACACTTGAAAGACTACGGCGCAAGAAACTGCTCGAAAGTGACCGTATGCTCACCCTCAAACAGGCAGCCGAAGAAATGGAACGGGTGATTGATCGCCTGGAGCGGGAACGGATAGCACGACAGCGAAAAAACAAACAGTATCAGCCGGGTCCATCGGTATTTGCAACACTTAAAGGTCAACTGATTGCGCCATTCAAAGGAAAAGTTATCACTCCTTTCGGTCACTTCAAGGATCCGGTTACCCGACTCGAATCATTTTCACCCGGTATCATCATCAAAGGAAAACCGGGGGCATCGGTACGAGCCGTAGCCGCGGGAGATATTGCCCATGTCGGCAATTTGCGCGGGTATGGGAATTTTATTATCATTAACCATGATAATCAGTATTATACAACCTATGCCGGACTTGGTGAGACCTTTGTTCAAAAAGGAGAATATGTCTCCGAGGGAACTAAACTGGCAGTGGCAGGAAAAGACGGGCAAGTCCGTTTTGAACTGCGTAAACAACGTGAACCTCTTGACCCGGTGAAATGGATTCGCATTGACTCATTTTGATATTACAGCTTTTCAACCCCAGGCATGGACAATTCTTTCCCGGTCCTTTCAAACCGACCATATTGCCGGGACCTACCTGTTTTCCGGTCCCGATGGTTCCGGGCGATGGGCTTTGGCAATCTCACTGGCGGCACTACTGAACTGTGAACAGCCAGTTGAACAGGAAAACCCGGATAATAAAACGTTTATTACCCCCTGTGGTGAATGTCGAAACTGTCGATTGATTTTCAACCTGAGTTTCGAGGGGCTGCTCTATGCCATCCCTTTGCCTCCTCATAAAAAAGAAGAAGAAACCATAGACCTGACTAATCAGGCACTCGATATCAAGCGGCACGAGCCATTCGCAATCCTTTCGTCCACCTCCAACAGGCTTATCTCAATTGATGTTGCCCGGCAGATAAAAAAGAGACTTGCCGGGAAAGCTCCAGCGGGAATACGACGGGTTGTCATTTTCTACCAGATGGAACGTATGCTGACCGCATCGGCGGATGCTTTGTTGAAACTTATCGAAGAACCACCACCGGATACGATCCTGATACTTATTGCAGAAAAACCGGAACTCCTGCTACCGACTATCCAGTCCCGGGCACAAAGGATAAAAGTCCGGTCAACACCACCGGAGGTAGTAAAACACTATTTGCAATCTCAGTATGACCTTACGGACATCAAAACAACCCTGCTGGCTCGAATTGCCCAGGGGATTCCCGGCCGGGCAATAGCAATGGCAACACAGGACCGTGAAGAAGAGCCATTCCAGCGGGAAGAAGCCTTTGCGCTGTTTGTGTCACTTCTTGAAGACAGTCCCCCGCAGGCAGTTGCCCGGCTAATGACACTGATTGGTGACCGTAATCGTGGCGCTGCCATGGAACTGCTGCGATACTGGCAGATTTTTTTACGCGACTGTACCGGTATTGCTATACTAAAATCCGATGAAGGAATCGTGAATATCGATCTGCAAGAAAGCTTAACGCGCCTTGCCCCGTATTTCGCTTCACCAGAGACAGCCATTTCGATGACAACCCATATAAAGAATACACTTGCCGATTTACGCTTAAACGTGCATATTCACGGCGCATTAGCGGCGTTGGTCCTGCGAATGAAATCAGCGATGATGTATTGCAGGTAACCTGAGCTTTTACCCTGAGCCGCTCTGGAGAGAAACAACCTATGGCTGAATTATATCTTGTTGAATTCAAAGGCGCCCGGAAGGGTTTTTTCTATAACCGATATTACCATGCCCTGAAAGAGTCCGATTACGTGGTGGTTGAAGTCGATCGCGGCGAAGATATCGGGCTGGTAAAAAAGAAAATCGAAAAAGAAATAGAATTCCCCGAAGGTCACCTTCCACGGACTATTTTACGCCCGGCAAGCTCGGAAGATATTGCCCGGATGGAAACAATCCGTCAGCAGGAACACGACTACAAGTTTGAAGTAGTGGATATGATTGCCCGGCACGGATTACCGATGAAAGTAGTTGATATTGAGTGTCAGTTTGATGGGAACAAAATGACAATCTATTTCACTGCCGATCACCGGGTCGATTTCCGCCTGTTGGTAAAAGACCTTGCTGCTCGATACCGTACCAGGATTGAACTTCGCCAAATCGGGGTCCGGGATGAAGCCCGCAGAATTGGAGGGTATGGAGTTTGTGGTCGCCCGCAATGCTGCAGTACATTCCTGACATCATTCGAGCCGATATCCACCCAACAGGCACGCGACCAGAATCTCCCTCTCAATCCGTCGAAAATATCTGGAAATTGCGGGCGTTTGTTATGCTGTTTGCGCTATGAGGCTGATTTTTACATGGCGGTCAAGAAGAAGTTCCCTCCACCCGGCACACGGGTACAAACCAAGTACGGTGATGGAATAATCGAACGTATTGACATTTTTAACGAAGAAGCTATCATCCGGGACTCGGAGATGACCCTGTTTCGCAGCAGTTCCGATGATATTCTGGAAGTGGTGTCCGCACCAGCAGCCAAGCTGCCGGAAGACCGGATTATTACGGACCTGGAAGTCCCCGAAACGAACGGTTCCGAGGAAGATTTACGGAAACTGGATGACGAGGAGTAACGCCCATGGCAAAAGCGTTTTATATAACGACCCCTATCTACTACGTCAATGACCGCCCACATATCGGTCATGCCTATACTACTATCGCGGCTGATGTTTTCAACCGCTTTCATACGATAGCCGGTCGTGACACATTTTTCCTTACCGGGACCGATGAACACGGAACCAAGATTGCCGAATCTGCCGAAAAAGCCAGGGTCCCGGAAATTGAATTTTGTGATAAGATGGTTGAGGAATATAAAACAGCCTGGCAGGCACTTTCTATTGAATATAATGATTTTATTCGAACAACATCGTCCCGCCATGAAAAAGCGGTAGTAAAATTTCTTGATGTAATGCGCAATGCCAAAACAGCAGATGGTCAGGATGTTATCTATAGCGATTACTATGAAGGACTCTATTGTAACGGATGCGAAAAATTTCTTACCGAACGGGATCTTGTAGATGGCAAGTGCCCTGATCACAATCGCGTACCGGAAAAAGTAAAAGAAAAAAACTATTTCTTCCGTCTCTCCGCATTTTTGCCGTTGATAAAAGAGAAGATAGAGTCAGGTGAACTGCGTATCCTGCCGGATGAACGCTGCCGGGAGGTGTTGGGGCTTATCAATCAGGACTTACCGGATTTTTCACTCTCGCGTGAGCGGGTCAAGTGGGGCATTCCCCTGTCGTTTGATACCTCGCAAGTAGCGTATGTGTGGGTTGATGCTCTCAGTAATTACATCTCGGCTATCGGGTATGGTGATAATGAAGCCATGTTCGACAAGTGGTGGAACCAGGCAGAGGTCGTGCACCTGATGGCAAAGGATATTTTGAAATTCCATTGTCTGTACTGGCCCGCAATGCTGATGGCTGCCGGGGTGAAAGTACCGGATACGATGTTCGTGCATGGTTTTTTTACTGTCGATGGTCAAAAAATGTCTAAGACTCTTGGCAACCAGATTGACCCTAATGAAATGGTTGCGGAGTTTGGGCCCGATGGAACCCGGTATCTGCTCTTGACACAGTATCCGTTTGGTACTGATGGTGATGTGCAGGCGAAACGATTTATTGTTCAATATAATTCCGACCTTGCGAATGACTTGGGGAATCTTGTTTCCCGTGTGGTGAAAATGATTGGGGCAAACTGTAATAACGAAATACCGGAGCCATTCGCAGAGATACCCGGGTTGACGGAACTGAAGCAACAAGCAGAAGCGCTTGCTGATACCTCATATAACCATATCAAAAAGTTTGAACTGTTGCAGGCTATTTCCAAAGCCATAGAACTGGTTCGAGTAACGAATAAATTTTTCAATGACCAGGCTCCCTGGATTATGGCAAAAGAGGGAAAGACAAAAGAACTTGGTGGAGTTTTATATGCATGCTGTGAAATAATCAGGATTGTTTCAATTGTGCTGTTTCCCATTATGCCGAACAAAATGCGTGAGATTCGCTCCGTATTGGGACTTGACGATAGTTCCTTAACACTGGAAAATGCGCGTACGTTTTCCTTTTTGAAACCGGGGACAAAAGTTGCTTTGAAAGATGCTATCTTTCCGCGCCTTAAACCAAAAAAGCAGGTTGACACAAAAGAGACAAGTTCTGCAAAAAGTTCCAACGATGGATTGCTCGATATTTCCGAGTTTGCCAAAGCTCAACTGAAAGTAGCTAAAGTTCTGCAAGCTGAGCAGGTGGAAGGGGCGGATAAACTGCTGAAACTTCAAATTGACCTGGGAACGGAAAAACGTCAAATAGTTGCCGGGGTAGCCCGGTTTTATTCACCGGAGCAGATTACCGGAATGAGTATCATAGTTGTGACGAACCTCAAACCCGCCGTTATCCGGGGGGTGGAATCCAACGGTATGTTACTGGCTGCCAAAAAAGGAAAAAACTTACGGCTCGTTGTTCCCGATGGTGACATGCCCCCCGGCGCCAAAATTAGCTGATGATTGACTCTCATTGCCATCTTGATTTCGATGCGTTTGACGGACGACGCGAACAAGCCATCAGAGATGCCAACCGTGTCGGGGTACATACTATTATCAATATCGGTGTAGATATACCCACCTCGGAGCGCTCCATTGAACTTGCCGAACAATATGAAGCAATCTACGCCACTATTGGCATACATCCCCACGACGCCAAAATACTCGACGACCAAGCTCTCAATCAGCTTCGCAGGTTAGCAACACACCCCAAGGTAGTGGCAATCGGTGAAATCGGGCTTGATTATTATCGTAATCTCTCACCGCATGAAGTGCAAAAGACCGCTTTCCAAAAACAGCTTGAGCTGGCAGCGGAATTGAACAAACCGGTTGTTATCCACACCCGTGAATCTTTTCGGGATACGGTGGATATAGTAACCCGCTATGCCGACAGGTTACCCGGCGGGATTTTTCATTGTTTTCCCGGAACGGTCGAAGATGCGTACGAAGTAATAGCGATGGGGTTTGTTATCTCGGTTGGTGGTGTCATTACATTTAATAAAGCTAAAATGGCAACTGTCGCCGCCGAGGTTCCTCTCGATAAAATCGTGCTGGAAACCGATTCTCCATATCTGACTCCGGTCCCTTTTCGCGGGAAGCAAAACCAGCCGGCGTATGTTTCGTATGTCTATAAAAAACTGGCGGAACTTCGCAATCTCCCTCTCAGTGAAGTAGAAACACAAGTCGATAGAACCTGCCAGAAAGTTTATCGGCTGGTGGAAACATTCGAAGGGTAGTCTATGTCGCCCTATCATCCGAAGAAACGGCTGGGGCAACATTTTTTGAAATCCGAAAAAATCATTTCCCGCATCATAAAACTGGTCGCACCCTCACCGGCTGATACCATCATTGAAATTGGTCCCGGCAGGGGGATATTAACATTGCCGTTGGCAAAATCGGGAGCTTCGGTAATTGCCGTGGAGTTCGACCGTGATGTTATCGGATACCTTCGCAAACTTCTGGCTTCCTATCCCAACGTACGATTGATACATACCGATTTCCTCACTTTTCATCCCGTTACGGAACACATTACCACATGTACACTGGTCGGCAACTTGCCGTATAATATCACTTCGCCTGTTCTTGAATGGGTAACGACGTATCACGATATCATACAAAAAGCCGTATTCATGATGCAAAAGGAAGTTGCCCAGCGGATAAGCGCTTCACCGGGTAGTAAAAACTGGTCGCCAATATCCATATTTATGCAGTTAGGATTTTCCGTGGAAATATGTTTCGATGTCGCCCCGGAACATTTTCAGCCACCTCCCAAAGTGATGTCGGCAGTGGTGTCGCTTATTCCCAAAAAACTAAGCCCGGTTCCGCACAGGGAATTATTCGAACAAGTAGTGCGAACCGCATTTCGTCAGCGACGCAAGCAACTGGTGTCCAACCTCTCTCCTGCGCTGGTTCCCGATAAAGAAACAGCCCGTCGTATTATCTCAGAAGCGAATCTGAATGAACAGGTACGCGCGGAACAGCTCTCGATGGAAGACTTTTTGAGATTGACGGAGATAATTGTAACCTATACTATATCATAAATCGTATAACAGAGTAGCATGTATAACTACAGACGGGAACAAAAGATGCCTCTTTTTTCGGTCCTAATCGACGCTGTTGCCGCCATGCGGGAACTCAAACGAACCTTCGAACCTGACCCGGCACAGGCTGCGGTCCTGGCTGAGCTTGGCGGTTGTGATGGCATTGTCGTACAACTGCGCCGTGACAGGAAGTATATACGTGATCGCGACTTATATATGCTCAAGGGAGTAGTGAAAACTAAGCTCACGGTAGAAATGCCGCCGATTGATGATATAATTAACCGCATGTTGGAAGTAAAACCGTGGATGGTTACTCTTGTTGCTGACCATGCCGATAGTGACAGCCCGGTTTCCACGATTGATTTTACCGCTGCACCGGTTGATTTTCGAGATGTTACCGCTCGCTTTCTGGCTGTCGGTGTGAATGTATGTTTCTTTGTCGAGCCGGAACCGGAACAGATAAAAAGTGCTGCCAAAGCAGGGGCATCGGCGGTGTTGATAAATTGTTCCGGGTTCACCGGGGCGCTCACCCTCGATGATGCACAAACCGAACTCGACCGAATCGACAGAGCAGTTCAGGCAGCCTCTAAAAACGATCTGGAAATCCATTGCGGACGAGGGATACACTACAAAAACATCATTCCCCTGTTGGAGCTGGGGCATGTGGATGAGTTCATCATTGGTCATGCCATTTGTTCCCGAGCGCTCCTTATCGGGATGGAACGAAGTGTTCGCGATATGGCTGAACTGCTTCGCATGCCGATACAATCAACATAAGTGCCGCTCTCGTATGACTGACACATCCGACAATACGGCAATCATTACAATCACCGTTCCACAGGATATTTTTCCAATTAGAATAGACCGGTTTCTGGCATCGTCCTCCGAAATAGATATCACCCGCACCCGTATTCAAAAATTGATTGCCGAGGGACTCATTACTGTCAATGGGAGTATGGTATCCAAAAAATATGAAGTAAAAAGCAATGATGTCATTACTGTTACTGTTCCCCCCACACAACCGAGGACCGTTGTTTCGGAAAATATTCCGCTTTCCATTGTGTATGAAGATGATTACCTGCTGGTGGTTGACAAGCCTGCCGGTATGGTAACTCATCCCGGGGCGGGAAACTACCGGGGGACACTGGTCAACGCACTTATGCACCATGTGGCAACTCTTGCCGGCGGAGCAGGTGAAGACCGTCCGGGTATTGTTCATCGTTTGGATAAAAACACTTCCGGTTTACTGGTCGTAGCCCGTACTGATGAAGTGTACCTGAAACTGCAAAAACAATTGCAGGCACGCGAGATGAAACGAACATACTATGCTCTTGTTTGCGGGCATGTAAAAGAAGAAGCGGGGACGATTGACGCCCCTATCGGACGCTCACTGCATAACCGGAAAAAAATGGTTGTTACCAATATCAACAGCCGTGAAGCCCGAACAAATTACCAGCTCATAGAGCGATATCGCTCGTATGACTTTATCAAGGTATCACTGCAAACCGGCAGGACCCACCAGATACGGGTACACTTTGCCCATCTCGGTCATCCTGTGTTTGGCGATCCCGAGTATGGCGGTCGCGAGAAATGGCATCGGGGAATGTTCGCTCCGGAGCGTCCGCTGGCAAAAAAGCTGTTAGCAATAATGCCGCGACAAGCGCTCCATGCCTACCGCCTGTCTTTTACCCACCCGATAACAGGAGAGGTAATTACGATCGAGTCCCCATTACCGGACGATTTTGCTGCGGTTCTCTCGATATTACAATCTGAAGGACAATAACCCGACTGGGTATATTATAAAATACTCAAAACAGAACAATTATTTACGACAGGTATTCCTTGATTTGTATTTTTTTCTTATTTGTTATATTATTATAAAATGACAGACAATATGAAAAAAGACCTCTCAGAGTTGATACAACGCTGCCTGTCAAATAATGATGATGCCTGGCATGAGTTGATTGACCGTATTTCACCGTTGATATTTTCCATCTGCCATAAAATGAATCTCTCTCGAGATGAAAGTTTTGATGTTTTCGGACAGGTTTGTGTACGTCTGGTAAAAAGCCTGGGCGATCTCCAGTCCGCTGACCGGATATTCTCTTATGTTACCAGTATTACCCGCAACCAGGTGTTGTCATTTTTCAGTAAGGCAATTCGTCAAAGCAGAATAATTGATGAAAGCTCAAGGCAGGATACCCCACCTCAGGGGAAAACACCTGAGGAACTTTTTGCCGAGATGAAACGTAATGAATTATTATTAGAGGCACTGGGAACCCTGCCGGAACATGAGCATAAACTCATCTTTGCTTTGTTTCTCGATCCATCGGAACCCACCTACGAAGAAATTGCGCAAAAATTGAACATTCCCATTTCTTCGATAGGTCCTACCAGAGGAAGAGCGTTAAGAAAACTTTACCGGGTATTAAAAAGGAAAAATTTTGAGTTTTAAGTATTTTCAAAGGGATTTATATAGTCTAATAAGTGGATGCTAGTATGCAAGAGAGAACAGAAATAATTGACAAACTTTTCAGATATGTTCGTGGAGAACTATCGGAAACAGAACGCAAGCAGGTAGAAAAACGGCTTGCTTCCGATACCGAGCTTACAGAACTGCTGGCACTCATCACGGATCTTCATCAACAGCGACAGACAACCAGTTGGGACGAACTCTACAAACCTGCTCACAAGCTCTTGCAGCGTTTGCTTCAGGATACCCGGAAAAACACCTCCGAGGACGAACCTGTTCATGGGATTACGATATTCGATTCCAATCTTCTTCCTCAGCCGGAAGAAATTCGACCGGCAATTATGAACTCCCGTCGCTTGAAATATAGTGTAGGTGACTGGCAACTGACAGTAACAATATACCCTTCTTCACCCGATTCATGTGAACTCATCGGCCAGTTGGAAGGATACCAGGAGTCGGCCCCCCTGATAGTAAAGTTGATTAGTAAACGGATGAAGTCTGTTATCCGGGCAAACGAGTTTCATATTTTCAGATTCGACCGGGCTCCACTGGTCCCATTTACACTACAATTTGAAAGCGGTGGTCAGGTTCTTGCAATTGTTGATATTGGCTTATGACTGTTACAATCCGTATCCCGACTTTTACATCTCGAAAACAACTTGAGCACTTTCTTGCTGCTCATTATCGCAGTGATATTGACCTATTTATATCCACAATTAATACCACTCTCAATCGCTACCTGTCATCCAACCTGAAAGAAGCAGGGTTGTTGATAAAAAAAATCAAACAGAGTAAACGCTTCATTCCCGCACAGCACCAGCCACAGGTACTGGCATTTGAAGCTCGTTACCTGCATTGGACGGGTCGTCATATACAAGCGGAAAAAAAATATCAACAGGCTGTTGCTCTTGCCAAAGAACAACGGAACTGGAATGCTGTTGCCCGGATAAGCCAGGGGTTAGCGGATGTCCTGATGTATTTAGGGAAATACCAGGCTGCACGTGATATCGGGAGAAAATCACTTCGCTATTTCCGCCGAAAGAATATGCGCTCGCTAACGGGGAAGATGCTGACCAATCTTGGTAATATCTACCATCGGATGGACCGCAACTATGTTGCCCTGGATTATTATAATAAAGCCCGGCAGATATTTCTTGAAAAACAGGGGATTCCGTTAGCCATAGTCGAATACAACCGGGCAAATGTATATACCAACCTTCATGAGTACACAAAAGCGGCAGAGCAATACCAAAAAGCATTCGAATTATATGAACAAGCCGGACACCATCTTTTTGCAGCCAAGGCAAAATATTCCCTGGGATATTTACACTTTCTCACCGGACGATATTCCGATGCCTTACAAACGCTTGAATGGGTCTATGATATTTTCACCGGCCTTGGAGACAAACAGGCGGCTGCCATCACGAATCTCGATCTTGCGGAAATCAATCTCCATATCAACCAGTACAGTTCAGCAATCATGCTTGCCGAGCGTATCATCCCGGTTTTTCACAAGCTTGGTATGCGGTATGAGCAAGCCCGGGCATATTATTTTTCCGCGCGCAGTTTTCTTGCTCTCGGTGATTATCATTTGGTATCGAGGCAACTGATACAAGCGCAACGATTATGTAAACGTGAGAAGAACAAGCTCTGGCTTGGAATGGTGCAGCTTGCGTTCAGTGATTTGTATTACATTCGCAGGAGATACACAAAAGCATACCGTGCCGCTGTTGCTGCCCGTCAATTGTTTCAACGCAGCGGAGACAGGCGGCGGATTACCGATGCCGAGATACAAATAGTAAAAGCCAGGCTGCATATGAACAAGCAAACCCCAAAAGCCATCAACAAGTTACAAACACAAAAGCTCACCAGTTACCAAAGGTACAACCTTAATCGTATTCTCGGGTGGAACACATACAAACAAGGCAATTTCAAAACAGCTTTGTCATATTTTCAAAAGGCGATGGCGGCGGCTGAGAAGATGTTCATAGAATTACCTGCCGATGAGGTTCGTTTTTTCTTTTCACGGGATAAGTTTACAGTCTTCTATGGCACTATCGCTTGTTTACTTGAGCTTGGCAAGGTGAATGCGGCATTTTCTTACTACCTTCGTATGCTTGAAAAATTACAATACAATCATACAAGCAGACAATACCAGCAAAGCAAAAAACTCCAGCAGTTGCTTATTAAGCAAAAAAACCTGCGTGCCAGCCTTATCAACTTGCATCGGTTACCAGGAGACGAACAAAACAGTCATCAGTCAAAATCTTCATATCTCAAGACAGAGTATCGTTTATGGGAATTAGAGAAAAAAATACGTGCTGTAAGCCATACGAAAACCAAACAAGTAACTCCCACAAGCGCAATATATGTTGCAGATTTCAGCAAACAATTACAACCGGATGAAACCGCTATTTGCTATTTCATTGCTGATTCTACCATAGGTGCTTTTTTTTTAACCCGTCATCAAACCGGATACCAGCCTTTGAACGTATCGCCGATGGAACTTACGACCCTTATTCGAGAACTGCACTTCATTTTGGAACAGGGTCTGTTCGGTCGAACCATGAAGCATAACAATATGACAATTATCAGGCATTATCTAAAAAAAATCTACCGACTGATCTTTCTCCCGTTGCAAAAACATATCATCGGCAGGCGGGTACTTTTCCTGTTGGATGGTCCGGTTTCCCAGATACCATTTACAGCTTTGATAAATGAGAACGATCAGTGGCTGAAAAATGTATATCACATATCAATTATCGTACATCCCGATAACATTACCAAACGAACCATTCCTCCAAAAAACATATCTGCATGTCATAATACCATTCTTGCGGTTCCCTCGACTCATCTCCCTGCAATAGAGAAGGAATGCAAACAAATTCAGGGACTGTATAACCATTCGACTTTTGTTGTCGATGCCGGTACGTCGCATTTGAAAAACGCATTGCAGGAAAGTGACGGGTTTCTACATATAGCAACCCATGCTTCTTATTCACCGGAGAACCCGCTCTTTTCCCGGTTATTAATGACGGATGGACCATTTTTCCCTTTTGATTTATTTCATATCGACGTACGGACGGAATTGGTAAATCTTTCCGGTTGCCAAACAGCGTCTTCGGGTGTATATTACGGCAATTCGTTTAGTTTAGCCCGGTCATTTAACCAGGCAGGTTGTCGGTACGTACTGGCAACATTATGGCAGGTCAACGATTCTGTCAGTATGAAATTTATGAATGAGTTTTATACTGACCTGAAACAACATAACCAAGTGCTAACCGCCTATCGTACAGCACTGGACAACTTGTCCCGTGAAACTATTAACCCCGTATTTTGGAGTCCATTTATACTTTTAGGAGTTTGATTATGAAACAAAGAAATAATGCAGTCAATACGAAGTGTAATCTTCTGCTTTGTCTTATTATTGGGAGTTTACTGTTTCTAAGTAGTACTCTTCTTGCAGAACCAAGCTACGTAGATAATGAGATAATTGTCAAAGTTGATGCCGGCCTGGACCTGGACAGCATTCTTACTGAAATCAATGCTGTGGCTGTTGACAGTATCAGCTCAAACAGAATTTATTTGATACGTCTTACTGATTCCACCACTTTTGATGATGTGCTTAAGGAGCTACAAAATAATCCATTGATAGACTTTGCCGAACCAAATTATATCATGGAACTGCCGGAATCGTTCCAGATGAGTATTTCTTTTCCCGATGAAAACAACCCTCCCCACCATGCCGGAACAAGTCCGCCGTCATATTACGGACAACCGTTTGTTTACTCGACCGGTTTCGACACTGCCCACACGGTCAGCGAAGGGGACGATATTCTCATAGCAATAATTGATAACGGTATTGCCATGGCTCACCCTCTTATGACGGGCTTTTTGTCCTCTCATATATATGATTTCCTTGATAATGATACTATCCCTGAAGAAGATACCGGGTTAGTATATGGTCATGGAACATTCGTTGCCGGCCTGATACGACTGGGAGCGCCAAAAGCCACCATAATGCCATTGCGGGCTTTTAACGGAGATGGTACGGGTGATGTTTTTGCCATCTCACAAGCAATTGAATGGTCGATAGCTTATAATGCGAACGTAATCAACTTGAGTTTTGGAGCTCATGTCAACAGCCAGGCATTATCATACATAATAAATGAAGCTATTGACAGCAGTATTACTGTTGTTGCTGCTGCCGGGAACTATGGCACCAGCGAAAAAGTTTACCCGGCTGCATACAACGGAGTTATTGCCGTATCATCTGTTGACACCCTGGAACTGTTTGCAACTTTCTCAAGTTATGGAGTTTCAATTGATTTGTGTGCTCCCGGGGTAACTCTCTACAGTTCGTTAGCTGGTGAATATGAATGGGGTACCTGGTCAGGAACATCGTTTTCTGCTGCGTTAGTCAGTGCTGAAGCAGCGCTTTGTCTGGAGCTGCAACCGGGGTTGAACTCATATCAAATGGAAACACATTTGCGAAACACCGCCCGTAAAACTCTGACATGGGGGACGATTGTACCTCCGGACACACTATATGGCTATGGCATACTTGATGCAGCAAAAGCGGTAGGTATCGGGGGCACCGGTTTTGTGTCTTCCCATGCACCGGTAACTACCAGTACTATTACTTCCATAACATCATACTTATTTGAGCAGGAAGTCGATGCCGATTCATATCATTTTGTGTACGATATCAATCGTGATGGCAAAGTGAACATTGCCGATATTGCCGATGCGGTAGATTATATATTTGGTAATGTCAATCAACAAACAGACAGATAAGATACAGCAACCACAACAGCTCCATAATAGAATGCCCCGAAAATATCGGGGCATTTCCCTTAGTTGCATAACGAACAGATAATATTATGTTACAAATGATTAGGACATACCGGCATTATTGTGCACATACAATTAAAGTGGTATAGCATCGATTTGGGTAAATCCTGCCATCATGATAAATCCACGGTTCCGCTCTTACGCACATTCCATTCTCGATTACTCCTCCTGTCCAACAATCAACACCATTAACAGTATAATGATATTGACAACATGTTGGGGGGAAGTCACTAGCTGACACCGTAATTGCTAATGTAAGTGAAAGAGTAAAAGCAAATAACAGTGCCATCAATACTACTGTTTTTTTACTCATAATTATAGCTCCGTTCTTTGTTGTTAATATCTGTTCGGCAACCAAGTTTTATTTCCCGGGTATAAAATACCCCGATATTCCTCGGGGCATTTTCCCTTAGTTGCATAGTGCGGGAATCATTACAGAAAATAATTATTTAGTTCTTATTCAGCTATTGAGCGCACAGTATTCTATCGGTATAGCATGGGTTATCCAGAATAACTATTCTCCCATCAACGTAGCACAAAATAGTTGGTTGTGCTGCCTGGCAATGTCCATTCACAATTTCGCCACCAGTCCAACAGTCAATACCATTGACAGTAAAATGATATTCACAACATGGATTGTAACAGTCGCTGATATCTGCCGATGCAGTGATAGCAATAGTCAGAACCAACGTGAACGCAAACAACAATGCAACGACATAGGTTGTTTTTTTGGTCATAGGAACCTCCTTTACTGTTTTCATTGTAATTATAATGCAACTAGGGAACTTATTTTTCTACTGATTGGCATGGAGAACATTTTGTATGTCTTTATCACCCAATTCTCCGACAACAATATGTTCTATCTGGCGGTTATTATTGATAATGATGTTAAACGGAAAAGACTCGATAGCAAACTGGACAGAGAATTTCCGTCGATGGTCATACAATACAGGAGACAGTAAATTATAACTGTCACGTACTTCTACAAGTAAACGAGGATTCTCTGATGAAATAAACACAAAATGCTGAAAATCTTCGGGGGTTTTGACATTTGTTACCAGTCGTTCAATTTCCTCAAAACAGGTATGACAAGTTGGAGAGAAAAAGACGAGAGCGGTTTTCCCTGCTCCGATAAAATCAGAGAGCATCACACGAGTCCCGTCGAGCAGTTCCAATTCATGATCGGGAATGGTGTCTCCGACCTTGATCGTCTGCATACGCGCTAAGACTGCCTTCGTATCAGCTTCTTTTTTTAATTCTGCCCGATGGGCGCTTATTTGTTTACCAATAAATCCACCGATAAAAACAGCTAACACAATGACAGCCGCAAAGACAAACAGTTGGATAACAATTTTTTTTGCTTTTCCCATCCGAGATACACTACTCCTTTTATCATTTGAATAGCTTTATTTTA
>JAJRZL010000109.1 GCA_024275255.1 Candidatus Zixiibacteriota bacterium
ACGGGAATGACAAAGAGAAAAACGGGAATGACAAAGAAAAGGACGGGAATGACAAAGAGAAAAACCGGTATAATCAAAAGAACGGGATTGATAGAGAAGAGAACGGGATTAATAGAGAAAAGACCACCAGGTTTGATAGAGAAGAGAACGGGATTGATAGAGAAGAGACCAGGTTTGATAGAAAAGAGAGAGGGTTTGATAGAAAAAAGAGAGGGATTGATAGAGAAGAGAGTGGGATTAATAGAAAAGAGAATAGGATTGATAGAGATGAGAGTGGGATTGATAGAGGAAAGAAAAGGAATAGTCGAAAAAGGAGTGGGGATAACCGGTTCTTTTCTTACTGCCTGTGGTCGCGTTGTTTGTTCATTATTCATATCGTAACGACTCCACCGGGTTGACGGATGCCGCTTTCATTGCCGGGAACAGTCCGCTTATGATTCCCATAATTCCGAGGATGGCAACTACCACAATACCAATTTCAGGTGAAATGGTCGGGCGTCCCATGAAATCAAGAACTTCCGACTGTATCGGAATCCGTTTGAAACTTTCTGTCAGGATATAACTGACTGCCATCCCGCCAAAACCACCCAGTAACGTAATCAACATTGCTTCGATAAGAAATTGTACAAGAATGTAGGACCTTCGGGCGCCGACAGCCATCTTGATACCAATTTCGCGGGTACGTTCCTTGATAGACACATACATGATATTTGCAACCCCGACTCCGGCAATGAGCAATGTCAACCCCCCGATAATACCGAGGAATATTTTAATCCCAAGGAGCATTTTGTTCATCTCACGCGAACTTTCGGCAATATCCCAAACGGATAATGCCCGTTCATCGTCAGGATCAAACTTGTAACGTGCCCCCATAACCGTATAAATCTTTTTTTCAACAGTTTTCATTTGTTTGATGTCATACGGCTGGTAGATGATATTATTGACATAGGGATACCCGAAGACAGCCTGGAATGTAGTTGCAGGAATAGAGAGCTTATCTTCATCCATCCCGCTGTACGAGTTCATTTGCATTTTATCAATCATCACTCCCACAACGGTAAAGGGCATACCGTTGACGAGAATTTGTTTCCCGACCGGGTCTTCATCTCCAAAGAGCCGGTTTTTCAAGCTGTACCCTAAAAATGCCACCCGTCGTTTGAGCTGCATATCCAGAGGGTTTATCATGCGACCACCCATTTGAGGAATATGGTTGCGTAAGGATTCATATTCCGGGGTGATACCGTTTACATGCTCACTGAGGATTTTGTCCTTATACCTGATATCAACCCCCCAGCGGTGATATTCATACCCGATAAATTTGATTTCCGGTATCCGTTTTTTCAGGTAGGCGGCATCTTCTTTTCGCAACGATATCGGTCGTCCTTTACCCAGTCCCTTAAAGGGGATGGATGTTTGCCCACCCCAGAGGATAGCAAGATTTTCTCCTATGCCTTTGCTGTTGATTGTTAGCTGGGTCTGTAATCCTTCACCAAAGCCTAACAGGAGCATGATAGAAATAGTCCCCCAGCCGAGAGCCAGCAGGGTAAGTGCGATTCGTTTTCGCTGTTTCCGAAAATCGCGCATGAACACATTGTATATAGTCGTTAACTGAAACATAATTAAAACAACTTTAACGCCTGAACCGGTTGCAGGTTTGCCGCTCGTCGGGCAGGGAATATGCCGGCAACAAGTCCTACAATACCAAGTAATATGATAGCAAGAATACTTCCCCACACATTAACAGTCGGGGTGCCGATATAGTCCTCGAGGCCGAACATGGGAATAATAGCAATAATCCCCGAGGCAAACAGGTATCCCAGCAGTCCCCCGACACCGGTAATGAGTAATGTTTCGAGTATGAATTGCATCAGGATGGTACTCTTACGAGCGCCAAGTGCCATCTTGATACCGATTTCTTTCGTACGTTCCTCAAGTACGACATTCATGATATTCGATACGCCAATGCCACCGGTTATTAATGTTGCCACTCCGATTCCCACAAGAAACGCCTGAAAGGCATTGAAAAACGCTCGCAGAAATGCAAATCCCCGGGTGGTATCCCAGATAGAAAGCGCTTCCGTGTCGTTGGGATCAAAGCGGTATTTGGCACCGAGTATTTGGTACACCTCTTTTTTAGCTTGTTCCATCGAGCCGTCAGGGTAGCATTGCATAACGAAATCGTTAAGGTATCGGCGGGAATACATCGTGTTAAATGTCGATGCCGGGATAAATGCTTTACGTTCATCACGACCGTTATAGGAGCTGTCCTGTTGTTTTTCTTTCATTACACCAATAACAGTAAAAGGTACACCGTTGAGTAAAACTATCTTGCCGACCGCATCTTTCTCACCGAATAAGTCATCTTTCAGGCGGTTCCCGATGAACATGACTCTTCGTTTTTCTTTCAGGTCGTACATATTAAGAAAGCGAGAGCCATAGTCGGGGATAAGGTTACGCATATCGCCAAACTCGGGCCACACTCCCACCACGTTGCGAATGGTTTCATTGCGACCGTATTTCATAGTAACATTCCACTTGGAGAATTCAGGGGAAATACGATAGACAGACTGTGCCCGTTGTTTGATAAGGCGGACATCATCTTCCGTCGGGATAATACGACGTCCACGCGGGTAGCCTTTGTATTCTTTGGAAGTAATACCGGGCCAGACAATAGCTATATTTTCTCCCATTCCTTTTTGGGATTTTAACTGGGCTTCCTTGATACCAGTCCCAAAAGCAAACAGCAGGATTATTGAGCATGTACCCCAAAAAATGCCAAACATCGTGAGCGCGCTACGCAGCCGCTGACGTCGAATGTCGTTAAAAAACTGTTTGAGAACCTGCATTGGAACCATTTGTTCAATTACCCTGTTGAATCAGTTTGCGGATATCTCTCGTGGCGGGCGTTCTACGAGAAGCTCACCTTCTTTCAAGCCATCGACTATTTCAATATTGATACCATCTGATAAGCCGGTCTCTACATTTATCGTTGATATGGTACCGGTACTGTCCTGTACTTCCACCGTGGCAACAGAATCTTCAAATGTTATGAGTCGTTCCGGTATTAAGAGAATATCTTCTTTTTTGGTAATGATAATATCGGCATTGGCGCTGTATCCGGCACGGAGAAATGATTCCCCGGTATCTTTTATATCTATTTCAATTTCAAACAGGGTCGAGCCTTCTTCTTTGTGGGCTTTGGGAGAAATTTTTCTGACCACGCCTGCTATCTTTTTGTTTGGAAGAGCGCCTATTTCAATTTCGGCATCCATCCCTTCCCGTATTTTACCGACATCTATTTCATCGACATTTCCGCGAAAGATGAGTTTATCCATTTGTGCCAGGGTCATCAGGTCGGTTCCCGCCTGGTAGGAAGTAAGCGGCACTACCGGGTCGCCTTCTTCGACAAGGACCGACAACACCGTACCGGTAATAGGTGAGCGAATGGTATTTTCAACCCGTCGGTCAGCAACATTGGTATGACCCGACTCGATGAGTGAAAGTTTCTCCTTTGCCAGTTCCAGCCGGAGTTTTGCTTCGTCGTAGGCAGCCTGAGCGGCATCGTATTCCTGGTTGGAGATAAGTTGTTTATCTTTCAGAGTTTTCGACCGTTCAAATTCCCGTTTCGTATTGTTGAATGTCACTTGTGCCAGTTCCACCTGCCGTGAGGCTTCGGCATATTCGACCGGGGTCGGATCCGGGGCAATATCAAAGAGCGGATCGCCGACTTTCACTTTGTCGCCAATATCGACATACTTACGTTTTACAATGCCGGAGATTTTTGATTTTACTGATATTTCACGTTTGGGAACAATGCGCCCGACAGCCAGTGCTTTGTCTATGATGGAGCCCCGTTCGACCGGAAAAGTTTTCACTTCACTCTCTTTTTTGGCGGAGCCGTCGATAGCAAAGAAAAGGACACCCCCAACTATTATGAGTAAGAGAAACGTAAAGATTATTTTTTTTAGCATATGCCCTTTCTCCTACAGGGTTTATATGAATAGCCGTTAGTATATTTTCAATACGTTTCCTTTTTCTCATTGTTTCAGAAGCAAAGAAAAAATTGAGCAGTTCGGTAATGATAAAAGCAAGCTGTCAATTACAACAACTTCATGTTGTCAATCAGGCGCACCCCATGCACCTTAATCGCAAGAGAACAAATAGTCCCGGCAGTAACATGTTGTACCGGCTGTAATGTCTCAAAGTCGGTAAAGGCAATATAATCAATGATAGCAGTCGGACAGGTGGCTTTGATGACCGCTCGCATTTCTTTGCGAATGATAGCGGCAGTATACTCACCGGCTTGAACCATACTCCTCGCACTGGTGAGTGCATAGTAGAGACAGAGGGCTTCCGGTCTTTGTTCGGGGGTGAAGTATTTATTCCTTGATGACATCGCCAAGCCGTCCGGTTCACGGACAGTCGGAGCGATGATAAACGTTATCGGGTATCCCAAATCGTGCGTCATCCGTTTGAGTACGATTGCTTGTTGGTAGTCTTTCATCCCAAACACGGCAACATCGGGACGACAGATATTAAACAGTTTGGCAACAATGGTTGTGACTCCGCGAAAATGGGTCGGGCGCATTTTTCCTTCAAGGGTCAGTGTCAACTGCTCCACCGTAACGTAGGTTTGAAATCCTTCGGGGTAGATATCTTCAGCACGAGGAATAAAAATAATCTCACCACCCGCACGCTTGATTTTACGGATGTCTCCCCGTTCATCGCGGGGATATTGTTCCAAATCTTCCCCCGGAGCAAATTGGGTGGGGTTGACGAAAATTGAAGTGATAACAATATCAGTCTTCTTACGGGCTCGTTTAATCAGGGAAAGGTGACCCTCATGGAGAAAGCCCATCGTCGGCACCAATCCGATTTTCTTTCCCTGTCCTGCCAGTTTCCGGGCAAGACGCTGCATTGATGTTACCGAACGAATAACTGCCATTGTTTCCTGTGATATACTTACCGGTTGTCCGTATCAGGGTTGTTGCTTGTTACCGGTGCATTTACATGTTCCTCGGTGAAGAAAAGCGATGCTTCCCCGGCAATTTTATAGTCATCTTTTATAAAACGTATCACCACATATCCGCGTGCCTGGGCGGTAGCGATAATTGCCAGCGCATACCCGATAATAGTAATAAAAATCAAAAACAACATCACCGCCATCCCATACCCGGCAGCATCGTTGCTCCCGCCATGACTCCACGCCGTAACGGAAAACGACCAGTCGATACCGGGAAAGATGGTAAACAATTCTTTCGCTACCGGGGACGTAACCGGTAAATGGGAAAGCCCCGAACGAACCAGTTGTTCGGCTTTTTCTCCGGCAGTGATAGATGTACACCAGGTGAAAAACTGGACAGCACGATAGCTGAAATAGGCATAGACAAAACTAAAAACTTTTGCGGCAACACCAGCATACACGGTATAAACCACCCATCGTATCGGCTGGCGGATAACCGTTGAAAATGTCTCCAGAATGGCGGTAAATGCCTCGCCATTACGCTCCGCAGCGGCAACAGCAGGCAAAAGTATTACAGAAATAACAAGCACGAAAACAATAAAAACCGTGAACATGGCGACAATAAACCCCGGCAGAACAAAAGTCAGCACAAACACCCATTCACCGATAATC
>JAJRZL010000110.1 GCA_024275255.1 Candidatus Zixiibacteriota bacterium
CTTTTATTACGAAACCGGTAACAGCATTTCAATCACTGTTTGCCCCGGTCGTGATTTTTTTAATGTCACTCTTCCACCGTGGTATTCTTCAATAATACGTTTCACCAGTGTCAACCCCAGTCCCCATCCACGTTTTTTCGTAGTAAAACCGGCACGGAAAATTTTGCGTGCCGCTCCGGGAGGAATACCGGAACCATTGTCAGTAATGGTGATAACAACTTGTTTCGCGGAATTATGAAGTTCCGTGCATATTTCTATCAACCCTTCCCTGGAATCAACCGCCTGTAACGAATTTTTTATCAGGTTTTCAAGCGCCCAGCCAAAGAGCTCCGGATTATGCTTCACTTCAGGCAGTTTACCCGCTGCAAGCTCAATGTGTATTCCCTTTCCTTCGAAGGGCAAGCGTCGGCGATAATACTCAACTGTTTCACGAACAACCGCATTCAAATCATTGGCGTATAAATCCGGTATCGAACCAATTTGCCCGAAACGATTCGCCACCCGCTGGAGCCGGTCCGTATCGACACGCATATTCGCCAGTGCTTCCTGAATCAGCTTCTTTTCCGCACATTCAGAAGGTATTTGCCTGATTTCTCCATCCATGATTTCTATCCACCCCAGCAGAGAGGATATCGGGGTACCAAGTTGATGCGCCGTTTCTTTTGCCATACCGACCCAGATATGTCGTTCCTCACTGCGACGAATATTTTGAAACCCGATAAACGCTACGATTAAGAACGCCACCACCAGCCCGATTTCAATAAACGGCATCATCGTAAGCTGTCTGATAGCCTTGGTATCTCCATAACAGAAATAGCTCACCCGTCCTTCACCAAACTCCAGCGGGATTTTCCCGTTTTTCTTTATCATCCCCTGAGCCATGCGACGCAGGTATGCCATTGTTTTTGGAGAGTTATCCGATGGCGCAATACCTTCGATATTCCGCCAGTGAATCGGCTCCATGTTTTCATCAAGGACAATAATCGGGAAATCCGCTTTCACAATAATTTCATCAAAAATAAATTGCAGCTCATCCCCGGATGTTGGCGAACTGGCCGCTAATTGCCACATTTTCACATACTTCTCGACCTGTGAGCGGGTACCTATTTTTAACTGCTCAATAACATTAAACGTGTACCAGATAAAAACAGCAGAAATAGCCAGCACCCGAATCAACAGGAATGCCTTGAAAAAAGTAGACTTGCCGATGTATAATCGGTCAATCAGTCCTTTTTGAGAAGAAGGAGGTGACATACTACCCTATTTTTTCCACACCATCCATATATGGTCGCAGGACCTCTGGGACAGTTACGGTACCATCGGCACGCTGGTAGTTTTCTAAAATCGCCGCTACCAGTCGGGCAAGCGCAACCCCGGAACCGTTCAGGGTGTGCGGGAACGTTACTTTTTTATCTTCATCACGAAACCGGCAGTTCATCCGACGCGCCTGAAAATCCTCAAAATTTGACACTGAAGAAATTTCCAGCCAGCGTTCCACTCCTGCCGCCCAGAGTTCCAAATCATAACATTTTGCCGCAGCGAAAGACAAATCACCGGTAGCAAGGTTACAGACCCGGTACGGAAGTTGTAATCCCTGCAATACTTTTTCCGCTTGTTTCACCAGGTCTTCAAGCTCGTCATACGATGTTTCCGGTCGGACTATTTTTACCAGTTCCACTTTATCAAACTGATGTACCCGCAACATACCTCGGGTATCCTTTCCCGCCGCCCCTGCTTCCCGTCGGAAACACGGGGTGTGGGCTACCATGTACACAGGTAATTGTTTGAAATCGAGAATCTCTTTTTTATACAGGTTGGTAACAGGCACCTCTGCCGTAGGAATCAGGTACATATCGTCTTCTTCAATATGGTACATATCATCCCCTAACTTGGGCAGTTGACCGGTACCAAACATCGTTTCAGCAGTCACGATATACGGTACGACATGCTCCACGTACCCATCGGCAGTATGCAAATCAAGCATGTAATTGATAAGCGCCCGTTGTAACCGTGCCCCCAACCCGCGAAGGACATAAAATCCGGAGCCCGACACTTTCGCGCCTGCCGCCAAATCCAGAATGCCTAATTTTTCTCCTATTTCCCAATGCGGAAGAACTTTGAAATCCGGCTGGGGCTTTTCACCCCATTGACGAACAATCACATTATCCGATTCATCAAACCCAACCGGGGCACTTTCGTGGGGGAGATTTGGAACCCATGACAGGGCATGTTGGAGCTTTTGTTCTATCTCGCGAAGCTGGGTATCACATTCGGCAATTTTTTCACCAACCTGTCGCATAGCTGCCACAGCTTCTTCGGCTGATTCCCCGGCTTTTTTCTTTTTTCCGATTTCCGTAGAAACCTTGTTCCGTTCAGCTTTCAAGGCTTCCACTTCCCGGATAATTTCCCGTCGTTGCGTATCCAGCGACAGAATGGCATCAATGTCGGGTTGGTCATGTTTTTTAGCGACACCGGCTTTGACTATATCAGGGTGTTCCCGAATAAATTTCAAATCGAGCATACGGTTCCTTGTCCTGTGTATAGCTTTGTATTCGTTACAGGTCTATCTGTTCCCGCAATTATAGGCAATTGTAATAACCAAGTCAAAGGGAGCATGCGTAATTTACAAAATGATATTATTACAACAGCAGTTGCCCGGTATCGGGTTTTTAGTTATATTCTGCATCCTTAGAAATAGAGAGGTACAATTTGAGCGATTCGGCACAGATAAAAGCAGATATAATCCCGTATGATTCCGAATACGCCATGGAGGTCCGCTCCTGGATTGATTCCGAGGAGACATACTTTAATATCTGTGAAGGAAAGGGATTTCCTCCCCCCGAAAACCTGATAGCGACCTGGCAAAAGCCGGATATGAGTTCTTATCTGCTGCTCACTCAAAATCAACCAGTGGCGTATGCTGATTTATCGCATCCCCAACGCAGTATCAGTGCCGAAATACTTCATACGCTGGTAGCTCCCCAAAGGCGCTATCAAGGCTATGGTTCTCTGTTTTTGCAGTTACTTTATGACAGGGCAGCGCAACGCTCAGGCATATTAAAAGTGATTATCAATATAAAAAATGAAAACCCGGAAATGCTCAGTTGTGCCTTAAAAGCAGGTTTTGAACTCAGCGGTACTCCGGCAGGCTCGCCCGGATTGCGATTGATAAAAGTTATTACAAAATAGAGTAGAGCATTCAGGACATAAAAAACAGGAGCGTGTCATGATTAAAAAAGTTGGAATTGTTGGTTTTGGACAAATGGGGTCGGGCATTGCCCAGGTCTCGGCAGCAGCCGGGTACGAAGTGGTTGCCTGTGATGTTGATGATGCCGCGATTCAACGGGGAATGGGGTATATAACAAAATCACTCGATAAAGCTATCGAACGTGGTAAAGCGGACGCTGCCTTCAAAGAAAAAGTATTGAACAATATCAAGGGGACCACCAACCTTGATGAACTCGCCGACAGGGATATCGTTTGTGAAGCGGTGGTAGAGAACATGCAGGTCAAACAGGAAATCTACCGGAAACTGGATTCCATCTGTCAACCATCAACCATCCTCGCTTCCAATACTTCATCACTTTCTATCGGCGATATGGCTGCCGTGACCAACCGCCGCCCGTTGTTTGTCGGCTTGCACTTTTTCAACCCGGTACCGATTATGAAACTGGTCGAGGTAGTGCGTACTCTTGATACATCGGATGAGACCTACAACGCAGCATTCCAGTTTGCCGAATCAGTGGGAAAAACATGTGTAACGGCAAAAGATTCGCCCGGTTTCATTGCCAATGTCTTGTTGGTCCCTTACTTGCTGGATGCTATCCGTCAGTATGAACGTGGACTGGCAACCCGGGAAGATATTGATAATGCCATGATGCTCGGATGCGGTCACCCGATGGGTCCCCTGACTCTCACCGACTTTATCGGCCTGGATACTATCCTTTATATCGCGGATATCATGTTCGAAGAATTCAAAGACTCTCACTATGCCGCCCCGCCGTTGTTGCGTCGGATGGTGAATGCCGGGTATTTAGGGAAAAAGACCAAACGCGGTTTTTATGATTATACGAAGAAATAACATGTGAAATAGATAATTGGTAATGTTATAGATAAAAGAGGTTACAATGACAGAATATAAAAATCTGTTAGTGGAACAAAAGGGTCCGGTGCTGCTTATTACTATCAACCGGGAACGAGCACTCAATGCTCTTAACCGGGAGACAGTTGACGAATTGCAAAAGCTGTTCAGTTATTATTGGAGTGATGATTCGGTTCGATGCGTCATCATCACCGGTGCCGGAAAAGCCTTTGTTGCGGGAGCAGATATTACCGAAATAGCCGAGTTGAACGGCCGCACCGGTGCTGATTTTTCCGCTCGTGGTTTGTACTTGATGAAAACCATCCAGAACTTCCCCAAACCGGTTATTGCCGCGGTCAATGGGTTTGCTCTTGGTGGCGGATGTGAACTAGCAATGGCGTGTGATATTCGGTTGGCATCGGAAAAAGCCAAGCTCGGTCAACCGGAAGTGAACCTGGGTATCATCCCCGGTTTTGGCGGCACACAGCGTCTCCCCCGACTGGTGGGACGCGGGAAAGCAATGCAAATGATTCTGACTGCCGAAATGATTGACGCTGCGGAAGCTCATCGAATCGGACTTGTCGATGAAGTGTATCCTCCCGATCAACTGATGGACAAAGCGATGGAAATGGCAAACCTGATTTGTACCAAGGGTCCCATAGCCATACAAATTGCGAAAGAATGTGTCAATCGTGGGTTGGATATGGCACTGGCGCTTGGTTGTGATTTGGAAAAAGCCAATTTCAGTCAAACATGCAGCACTGGTGACAAAAACGAAGGATGCGAAGCATTCCTCGAAAAACGAAAACCGGAATTTACCGGACACTAATAAAACATTTTTATAAACGTATTAAAGAGGTTCGAATGATAATGATTCGAACCTCTTTTTTATCATGCAACTTGATGATTCATCTATCGTATTTCCTATATAAAAAAACATAATATGTGGTAACCGGCAGGAATAATTTCTCACCTGTGGTTATTCATGTAAGTAATTGATATAGCAATACATAAAGAAAGTGCAACAGCATGTACCATTATGGGAGCGTTCGTTTGTGAATGTTGAAATTATCATTGACCTACATGACAAATATAGTATATTATCAATATCAGGAGATAATATCTGATTACATACTCATCAACTAATACTGATGTAAAAGCAAATGAACCCGCAAATGAGGAGGAACTATATGTAATGACACCTATTACTTATTCCTACTATAACTAAGTAGCTCTTTCACCGATACTGTTAAAAAGATTTCTTTTCAGCCAAAGAGGAGAGGAAGTAATGCAAATTAATAAAAAGTTTTTAATCTTCATTATAATCAGCTTCGCAATTCTTGCGGTTTCTATCAGTGCTGGTGATAATGATAATACAGCCAATAATCCCAAGAATCTGCAAATAGGAAAAGTAAAAGCCACCCAGGTACAATCCTACCAGACCTTGACCACCAAGGGAGAAACCAGAACAATCCATTCAGTTACCGAGCCATCAGAACCGGAAGTACCCTTTACATCATCCCGGCAGGGTGGAGAAGATATCGCCACGGCAACCCCGATTCCCGGAATGCCCTTTATTGATTCAGGGACAACCACCGGGTACAATGACGATTACCAGGAATCCTGTCCGGCACAAGCAACAAACAATCCTGATGTTGTGTATTCATACACGCCATCAATAAACGAATTGGTTGATATCAGTCTCTGTCAATCATCTTTCGGTACAAACTTGTGGGTATATCAAACAACTGCAGATACACTTGTTGCCTGTAACCGTTTCAATACGGATTGCGGAGCCAATCCCCGTTCGAAATTGGTTGAAGTTCCCATGGATTCCGGAATAACCTACTATATTGTTATTGACGGTGACTATATTGTCACTCCGGCTCATGGTGATTATGTTATCGAGTGTAGCGCTGTTCCCGCACCGGAACCGGTTGATTCTGTGCGTCAGCACCCGGCATTTGGTGATGCCGGTAATGGGTACATTATCCTTGGATATGAATATAACAATGGTGTTGACTCCATGCTGTTTTGGCAAGGTTCCTCGGATGATGGGGTAACATGGCCCGCTGCCGGAAGTTTTACCAGTCCGGGATTACCTACTTTTGCAGGGGTTGACTATTGGATGGATGATACGAGTTTTTGTGGTACCCAGGTAGGTCCAAAAGCAGAAAGCAACGGGGCAAGAACATACCTGACAAAACTGTGGAACGCAGCGGATGTAAACTCATGGTCGCAGTCATCATGGGATTGGAGCTCCTATGGCTGGCACGATATGAGAATGGCTGATATTGCCTGTACCCCCGATGTTGCGTTCACTCAACAACCGGGATATCGCTTTGGAATAATTACCATGGTTCACAGCAGTACCTATGACGCAGGAAGCGGTCCTATTGGTAACGATGCTCCCTTCATATTTTACGAAATTGATTCTACTACAGTAGGGTGGGGAACGATAAGCTGGTATAATGACCTTAACGGTTGTAACTCCACCATGAATGATATTGATGACATCACAAAGTATGCATTCGCAGTTTATGATCGTTGGAATCCGGACAACAACCAGTGGGAACTCTTTATCAGAAAAGACTGGTTTACGGATATGGATGTTCAGGATTCAGCCAGTGGGTTTACTTACGCTCTTGACCCCGGAAATCACATCCAACATCCTGCCGTTGCCGCTTACAATGGTCATGTACTGATTGTCGCCGAGGTGTATAATGACACGTTGCCGAATGACCATGATATCGTTGTCTGGTATGATCCGGATTCTTCCAGCTCAATCGCCACTCTGGCAACCAGTGTGGTAGTTGCGACAACCGATGATGAGCGGTATCCTCGGATTTCTCATATTTCCGGGAATAACTATGTCGTTTCATACATTGCCAATAACCAATTGTACCTCACTGTAACAAATGACGGCGGTATTACCTGGGATACTTCTTATGTCATCAGCGGCACTGACTACGTAGTCAATGAGTATCGTAGTGCTGATATTGCTGATGGCGGTCAAAAGGTTGTTTGGGAATACCAGCCCGGATTGCCAACCGACTCCAGTATCTTCCTCCACTTTGCGGAGACCAATGTTATCCAGGATAGTGACAGCGACGGGATACCTGATCCCGATGATAACTGCCCGAATATCGCTAACCCGGGACAGGAAGATGCCGATGGCGACGGTATCGGCGATGTCTGTGATGATTGTACCGATACCGATGGCGACGGCTATGGTAATCCGGGATATGCCGCTAATACATGCCCGGTTGACAACTGCCCGGATAATTATAACCCCGGTCAGGAAGATACTAACAACGACGGTATAGGTGATGCCTGTTGCTGTGTTGACATTCGTGGTAATGTCGATGGTATTGATGGTCCGGCTGGTCCTATTGATGTGAACGATTTGACCTACCTTGTTGATTATCTCTTCGGCAGTCCCACCGGTCCGCAACCGCCATGCCCGGATGAAGGGAATGTTGATGGTATAGACGGTCCGGCTGGTCCTATTGATGTGAACGACTTGACCTACCTTGTTGATTATCTCTTCGGCAGCCCCACCGGTCCGCAACCGCCGGCTTGTCCATAAGAAGACTTTCTGTCAAGCTGCTTATAAAAAAACGGTCATTTCCTTTGAGAATGACCGTTTTTTACTTACCTGTTACTTTGTTTTATTCTACGTCATGACCGGTTCCGACACTTCCTGCACCGCAAGGGGGAAACTAATAGTAAACGTTGTACCATCACCGGGTGATGACTCCACATGCAGTTGACCGCCATGATTGTCGATAATACGTTTGCATACTAATAAACCGAACCCGTGACCATTTTCTTTGGTTGTAAACTTCTGGCTGAATAATTTTGGCAGCAACTCAGCCTCAATACCAACACCAGTATCAGAGATAATAAATTGAAACGTGCGATTTTCCCGGTCAACAGTCGTACGAACTCTTATCTCACGCTTTTCGCACTCAACCGAAGCATCGGCGGCATTATTAAAGAGGTTATATAATAACTGCTGAATATGTGTTGTATCTGCTTCAAACGGAATATTCGGCTGTAATTCTTCGATGATAATATGAACATTACGAAAACGCTTTTGCGGTTTCAGATAATCTACCACCTCGGACAACAGCTTGTCAAAGAGGACGACTTCTTTTTTGGTGGCAATAGTGGCAAGATCCATAAGGTTGGCGGTAAATTTCTTTATCTGTTCGATATTTTCAAATATCGCCTTGAAGTATTTGTCCATGTTGGTAATCTGCTGTTTTTTCAACTGGGCATCCAATAGTGAGATATTCCCGGCAACGACACCGAGGAAATTGTTTAATTCATGCCCAATCTCAGCCGACATCTCTCCCCTCGTTGCCATTTTTTCAAGCTGGATAGTTTCGTCCTGCAATTCTTTCAACCGGAGATATGCCAGTTGGGATTCTTCCAGCAAGAACAAGTTTTCCAGCGATAATGCCAACTGGCTGGCAGCGATATTGAGCAGATTCAAATTGGATGAAGTTCTATCTTCATTATACGATATCATCATCAACCCATACAATGTCTCGGCACAACGAACCGGCACAAGCACAACCGACGGGACTTTATCAAACCACGGTGGAAGGATACTATCGGCTAATTGTTCATCCGGGGACTTTTTATATACCGGATGTTCCTCAAGGGATGATATTTGAATCAATTCATGACAATAATCATGCTCACATTTTTTAAGTACTTCAGAAAGTCGTTCATCGGTAAACTCATGTTCATTTACCTGTTCCCCGATAATATTTATCATCCAGAAATTTTGTTTTTTCCGGTCCCAATACAGCACGCTGCTATAATCGGAGTTACAGTGCATCATCGCAAACCGCAACGAGACCACGCTCAAGGATTTATGGTCAGCAACAGTAAGCAGCATCTGGTTCAAGTTAGAAAGCTGTGCTAATTTTTTGTCCGAGCTTTTTGCTTCGGAATCTTTCTGTAACCGCTCCACAGCTTTACTGATTGCCTGGCGAATCTCTGTCAGTTCAAATGGTTTAAGAATATAATCATACGCCCCCTGCTTGATGGCATCCTTGGCGCTGTTGAGATCCGCATATCCGGTCATGTATATCACACCGATATCCGGGTACTTCTTTCGTGCCTGTCGGACAAGTTCGTTACCATCCATATGAGGCATACGAATATCGGTAAGAAGCAAATCGACAGGACTTTCATCCATTATCCTGAGAGCCTGTTCGCCATTGTCAGCAGTAGTGATAGTGTACCCCATATCTTCAAGGGCATCACGTATCAACGAGAGAACAATACTCTCATCATCGACAACCAATATGTTAACAGCATTATTCACTTTTGGCGTCATGCACGTTGCCGCTCATTTTCAAAAGCACTGAGAGCTTCGTTTATTTGTTCGAGATCAAAGGGCTTTGTCAAACAATGATGGGCTCCCGCTTCAAGAGCCATTTCCGCCAATTCACCTGGCAAGGAATCGGTCATGATAAAATGGATATTCGGCTTTGCAGCAGAAACGACCTTGAATACCTCATACCCATTTTTTCGGGGCATGTGAATATCGCAAAAGATGATATTATACTCACCTGCCAACGCCATTTCAATCCCTTCTTGCCCATCGCAAGCCTGGGAGATTTCATGACCCAAGTCAGTAAGATAATCGTTCAGTAATGTCCTGATAACTTCTGAGTCGTCTATAATAAGTATCTTCGCCATAGGACCACCATCTTTTTACTCTCAAGCTCCTGCCACCGTCTGTTTTAATTCATCGATTGTAAACGGCTTAGAGAGAAATGCACAGGCGCCATTGTTTATTGATTGACTGACTGTATATAAACTTGAAAAACCTGAGATAACAATAACCCGCACCGAGGGGTCGTTTTCACAAGCGAACTTCACAACTTCTTCTCCCGATACCCGCGGCATCTTTAAGTCAGTGATAACCACATCAAATGACCGCTGACGAAGCTGCTCAATCGCCTCGTCCCCATCAGATGCCAAGCTGACTTCATATTCCTCACAGAGTACTTCAAAAAGAAAATTGCGAATAATCTCTTCATCATCCACAACAAGGACTGTTTTTTTATCTATTTTATCCATTCTACTAATCAGCCACTTTTCTCAGGTGTAAGTATTTCCTTAGGAGATATATCGGTATTATCTGACAATTTCTGAACCGGAAGAGTAATAGTAAACTTCGCACCTTCTCCGGGAGCAGAATCAACACGAATTTCGCCCCCATGTTCCCGGATAATACCATAGCTTAAAGACAACCCCAGTCCGGTACCTTTCCCGACTTCTTTCGTGGTGAAAAACGGCTCAAAAATCTTCTTTTGTATTTCTTGTGGGATACCCTCACCCTCATCAATCACCTGGATTTCAACAGCACCGTCAAACTCACCGACAGCCGGGCTAAAGTGGGTTTTTATGGTAATTTGTGTATCGGTCGGTGAGGCATGCATGGCATTAATAATCAAGTTCGTAAATACCTGCTGTAACTGTCCCGGGTTTGCCAGGATTTTGGGGATTGTCGGTTCCAGCTCGACGACCAGAGTAATTTGTTTCATATGTAACTGATGTTCGACAAACGTACGGGTATCTTCAATAATCTGGTTGATATCCGTCTCGACAAACTCGGTTGTCCGGGAAGAACGGGAGAACCGTAACAGATTCTGCACAATTGCCTTACACCGTCGTGACTGGGTTTCGATATGTGTCAGGTACTGAATATATCCTTTCAGCTCATCGGAATCATCTCCGTTGGCGGCTCGTTTTTTCATTTTCTCCAGTGCAAACTGGGCATAACCGAGAATACCGCCAAGCGGATTGTTCAATTCATGCGCAACTCCCGCAGCCAACTGTCCAATTGCACTAATTTTTTCCGACTGTATCAACTGTGCCTGCGCTTCCTCAAGAGCAACCGTGCGCTCGACTATTTTCTCCTCAAGATTGCGATTATATTCTTCTATCTCCAGTCGAGATTCCCGAAGAGATGAAATCATCTTGTTGAAAGTATTTGCCAGTTGACCGATTTCATCATGCTGCTTGATTTCCACCTCAATATCAAGGTCCCCCTTACTGACCTGGTCAGTAACTTCCACCAGTTTCTTGACTGGTTTCGTAATAGCTTTCACGAACAAGGTAAGAATAAGAATTGCCAGGAATAAAACGGTCAACGCCATCAATATTGCCGTACGTCGGGCATCAGCTATTGATTCATTGACTGTTTTCAAGGAAAGAATCAGCCTGATATTACCGATTCTCTCCGTTACGACATTGGGAGAGGTTGACTTGTCAAATCCGCCGGTCATACCGAGATTTTCACGGCTGAGCTGTTCTTTGTAGGAAATTACCGGGTGATTGTACTCGATATATTCTTTCCCATCAATCGTTCTGATAAAAAAGTCATGGGAAGCATCTATTCCCGTTTCCTTATTAGGTTTTGCTCTTTTAATCGATATCTTTTTATCATCCCATTTACCAAGTTCAGCAAGTAATACCCCTTCTTTGTTGGTGATATTTGCATAGGTGAACGCTTCGAAACTTGGCAGGATTGACAATAAATCTTTCAGCTCATATTTCGTTTCAAAGAGTACACCACTTTCCGCATTCTTGGCGATGATATGCACCATTGTCTCACCACTGGTTTCTAATTCCCGTCGGAAACTTTCTTCCTGACGGGTAATCATGTACCAACTGGTGGTCATAATACCGGTAATAAGCAACAGGGCGATAGGAACCGCAAACTTGGTTCGCAATTTGCATCTGGTTACCCTTTGCAGGAGGTTCATCGGTACACCTCCTTTGCAATGGCAACTAAATCATCCGGTATTTTGATATTAATATGACGAGCGGTTTTTTCATTGTAATGGAACCATATCACATCAACTGCGGAAACCTGGATATTGCCCGGCGCTTTACCTTTGAGTATTTCACAGGCAATTTCACCTGCTTGCGCCCCAACAGCTTTATAGTCAAAATCGAGGGCAAAAAGAGCACCGGATTCCACCACATTCCGGGAAAATCCCATCAAGGGAATGCCTTTTCGTAAAGCATTCAGGAGAATATATCTTGTTGTTTGCGGATCGAACAGCTTGGGATCGGGGACAGTCCAGATACCTTCCACTATCCCTTTTAATGAATCCAGTGCCCGCGGAACATCTTTATTGCCGTTGATTCTTATCGGAATAAGGGTAATCCCCATTTGTTTTGCGACTATCTCAGCCGGGGGAATCAGGCTCGCTGTCAAATCGGAGTACAAAACCCCCATTTGCCGTAAATTAGGGATAATTTTTTTGAAATACTTAAACTGGATATGTACAGGAATGTCAAGTGACGCCCCGGTGATATTATCTCCCGGTCTCCTGATAGACTTTACAAATCCCGATAGCTCCGGGTGTCGAACAGCCGCAAACACAATCGGCATACCATCGATAAAATCCTTGGCTACTTTCGTAGCAGGGCTGCCCACGGTTATGAGCAGTTTGGGATGCAGTCCCTTGATGGAATCTATAATCACCTGTTTATCGGTATCATCGGAAGGCACAAAAAATGTCGTAAAAGAGATATCTTGGTAATTCCGTTTAATTACTTTTTGCGCCCCGTATGCTGTACGTTTTGAAGATTTCAGAGAATCACTCATCAGGATTGCAATTGGTGTCGCAGCCCTGACGGTACTGATACTCAGACCAATACAACTCAACAGAGCAAGTACCCAAAATGCAACTTTACGACAACATGTACCCATAGTGGGAATCTGCGCGTCCTTTCTGTAAGTAATCAACTTAGCAGCGGTGCTGATATGGCCGCGCCTCTGCCGGGAATAGTATCCACATGTATTTTTGATTGTATCGGAAAGGCCGATAAAAACTTAATATATTTTCTGTTATCATAAACATCTTAATACATACCCATCATTTACCATGTTAAGATATCCTGACATAATCCGACAATTTTCTATAAGCCCATATAGATGAGCAGAGGCTTACCTATATTACCAGGCTTAAAAAAGACAGTTGAATCTATAAAAAATATACAAGGAGAGTCTGTGTTGCAAAAACGGTTGATGATACTACCGACTATTTGCACCCTGCTGCTCATTGTTGTTTGCTCAACAACAACACTCGCCAGTGTTACCGGTAAAATCGCCGGTGTCGTTGTTGACGCCGAGACCAATGAACCAATTATGGGTGCAACTGTGCGGGTTGTCGGCACTAACCTCGGTACAACCACAGACATTGATGGTGAATACTTCATCATTAATGTTCCCAGTGGCAAGTACAGCCTGATGGTTACCAATATCGGTTTTGAACCGGTAGAGAAAACCGGAGTCAGGGTATTGGTTGACTTGACAACACCGCTCGACTTTTCTCTTGAACCGTCGGCGGTTCAATTGGGAAAGAAAATAGTTGTTCATGCCAATGCCCCTGTTATTCAACAGGACCTTACGGCATCAAAAATTATCTTCACCTCCGATCGTCTGAAAACACTCCCGAACATTTCCAGTGTTCAGTCAATCCTGACAAATTATCCGGGAGTAGTTATTGATCGTGATGAAGGGCTTCACGTGCGTGGTGGCCGGACCGGACAAGTATCCTATTACTATGACGGGTTTAGTGTTCAGGACCCGTTCATGGCAAACTCCGGTCTCCGCATTATGCCGACAGCGCTTGAAGAGTTGTCTTTGACCTCCGGCGGATATACTGCCGAGTACGGTGAAGCATTATCGGGGATTGTCAGCGCTATCACCCCGGAAGGGACTTCCACCTATCATGGTCGTATCAGAACGTATAACGGGTTCACGCACCCATATAATGTGAACACCGGTACTCCTGGTGATTTAAAAAGTATCGGGAACCGCTCATTTGCCTTCAATCTGTCGGGACCGTTGCCATTACCCAACAATAAACACCATACATTCTTTGCCGCAGGTGAGTATCTTCATGATGCCTCGTACCTGCCGCATAATGGTATTGTGTCTTATAATGGAACCGCGAAAATTACTCTTCGCCCGACCAACAAGATGAAGGTAAAAACAAACATCACC
>JAJRZL010000111.1 GCA_024275255.1 Candidatus Zixiibacteriota bacterium
CCATAGTGTATCTTCTCTACCATGTTTCCATAGGTATCATACACGTACCGGGTGCGATAGGTGATCTTCTCACTTTCCTCATTGCTTCCGTTGTAGTTGTGGACGAGTTCACTCTCTAAACGGATCTCGTACACGGCAGGATAGCCTCCACCGGCTGCTTTCACTAATGTGCTCGTGTACGTATTTTCCGTCCTGGTATACCTGTTCCCGGAAGAATCGATGATAGTCCGTTGTTCATCAAATCCATTCACGATATCATCCTGGTAATATGTGGTAACAACCTTCGTACCTGTTGCTGCTTCAGTCTCGGTAAACTCACGAAATCCATAGCCCTGCCGGTCCTTCGGCAGGCCGACTTTCACTTTCCCGGCTGTATAACCATATTCTGTAGTACTCGTTACATCGATCCCGTCGAAAACATCCACCGCCGTTACCAGCAAACCCGGACCGGCATCTGCAGTATAGGGATAACTCATCCCCGACGGATCGACCGCCCCCTCTACCTGGCTCCGGGGGGTATACCCTATCGTTAGTACGCTTCCCTGGTTGTTTTCGATTTTCACTACCTTGTCCGTCGCCTGGATAGAAGTACGGAATGTGTACAGATTGAGTTCATCCGATGCATCTCCATCATAGAACTGATAGATGATATCCTGTTTCCCGTCGCCGTTCACATCGGCAGGCAGTGATGCCAACAAGTTTGTCCGTTTGTAAATAGTATAGCCTTGGTCTCCACCTCTTACATAGGCATCGTTTTTAAGGATAAAGGATTTCATAATAATATAGCCCATGCTGTTCTCCAGCGTACGGCACATAAAATCCGTCCTTCCATTGCCGCTGCTGTCTACAGGTAGCCATTGAAGAGAGAGAGGACTTGTTGACAGGTAATCATCAATTTGTGTGTCATACGCGAACGTGATGCTTTCCCCGTCGGAGGTGAAGACATTGAAACGGACATAGCTGTTGGTATAGTATTTTGAGTACGTAAGATAAATAAAATCTCCTTTCCCGTCATTATTGACGTCCGCTTGAAACCATTCTTCATTCTGATCATCATAACTGGGTGAGCTTGCTGTATTCTGGCCATGATAAACCAGTTTTGTTCCATCGAACCGAAATTGCTTGAATATGTATTCATTTGCATACGAACTTGTTGCGTGTTTCAAGACAAGGTCCGCTTTACCATCTCCATTGATATCGCTCGAGAACCAATCGGTTTTATCATAATCGTCTTGCGTTCCATAATCTCCTGCCCACGTTTCTGAAGCAAATGTTGTCCCGTTAGAGAGATGGGTATAAATATAATAGTCACTGTTTGAAAACCCGGTATGATCGTCGATTCGAACTCTTACTATATCATCCAACCCATCACCATTGACGTCCATGACATACAACCGTAGTGAATCATCGCTGCCATAATCATTGTAAAAACCGCTGTCTGATGTAGCATAGGTGAAACCGGTTCCTGTTGAGAAGAAGGTGATAATCTGTCGTGCATAAGGAAGTGAGCCTTGAAAACATGATAGAATTACATCTGATATCCCATCACCGTTTACATCACCGGAATACCACTCCACCGGTTGCCTGCTGCTCGAAATATTTAGTGCCGATAAAGATTGTGAATAAGAAAATCCTCCAGCGGCCTTGGTCCCATTTGAGGGAAATACTTTGATGTTGACATTTCCGTCCTTGAAATAAGTATACCCCACATCCTGCATGCCGTCACCGTTGAAATCGCCTGTATGCCACTTACGGTATGTGTAGGAATTCACAGTACCGTGTGATTCTGCATAGGATCCTGAATAGGAAAGCATTCCACTCCCCCCGGACAGCCAGGACACATCGATCGCCGGTTTCGGGTTTTGCCCATCTGCTCCATATTCCTGTACCTTCGTAAGCCTGCTTGCTCCCGTTAGACTTCCAGTATCATAGCTTAACCGGTATTCCCGGATGGTTTTATCCCCCGCCTTTACTACGATCTTCGTCATCCGTTTGTCCATGTCCATGATTGTGGGAATGTATTTTTTATAATGATCGGTTCTGGATTGATAGACAAAACCTACCGTTCGATACGTGGTTATGCCGATATGCTTCGTGTAGGTGATGTAGTCAGGATACCAATCACCGTTCGTACTGTCCTGTGTGTAGGTTATTTCATAAGAGTTTCCAAGCGGATCTTCCACCTTGCCGAGTGCCCACATAAGAGGATCAGGATCGGAATCTCCCACACCTTGTATCCTGCTGTTTGATGATGCACCGTAATACATCTTGGTGCCGTCTTGCAGCATTACAAGCCAGGACGAAGTACTGGATGACAGGTTGATTCCCTTAATCCGTATGTACTCTTCCCGCTCTGTCCGGTAATAGTTTGTTCCCAACGAACCGTCCGGTATCAACTTCTGTCCGTTATACACAAAATGGTCGTTTGCATCGAAGTTTATGTCATACCGGGTATCCCGGCTTATCACCGAAAGACCGCCTATAGACCACCCAACGCCTAAGAATCCGTTTCCTCCCATCGAATTGTATTCAAGGGACAATGCCGGCGCCATGCCGTTGGTACCGGATAGGACCTCTATCGGAATACTGTACGAAAACGAACCGTCAGGGTTTACTCCCTGCCCGAACGCACTAAAAGCTGAAACAAGAAAAAGTATTGTTCCTACACTGATAATAAAAGAAGAGCGGAGCATCATAGGTATTCTCCATTTTTCAATACACATTACACTAATTTAAAATTATTCTATCCGTGGATTCTTTCACCTGTCAATTCAGTTTTGCTGTCTCTGATTAATACTTTAGTATTAATCGAATCGGTTGCACCGTGCATGACAGTATGGCATAATCCGTAGCCATAATAAAATCCAATTAAAGGAAAAAGTGATGAAGTGTCTCCTCTTCAGCTTACAGTCAGGAGTCCCGTCGTTCTCCGGCTTTTTCGCTGAAGATGCCGTAACCATTCGCTTCACATGAGCATCCCGGAAGGATTGACGGTGGAGGAGTTACCGGAAATCCGGCGGGATATTTCTCTATAATAAGCAAAAAGGAGGATACTAAATGAAACTTTCTATCCTGTTAGCGTTGTTCCTAATATTAGTAACGTTCACCGTATTCAGCCAAAGTCAGGATGCCCTGGTTATCAACCCGGATAATTCGGTAAGTATCGTGATTGACGGAGAGTTGAAATCACTTCAGGATGAATTGACATCAATTAAACAGACAATGGCAGATCTGTTTCCGGTTGGATCCATCCTGCCCTATATGGGAGAAGTTGCAGACATTCCGGATGGATGGCTGCTCTGTGACGGTTCTCCCATCGATCCCGAACATACAGAATTACAGCTATTAATTGGATCTACTACACCGGACTTACGCGGCCGGTTTTTACGCGGACTGGATAATCCCACAGGATCGGATGCAGCAGGTATCGACCCGCAAGGTGCCGCACGACAAGTTGGAAGCGGCCAGGAAGATGCACTTCAGCAGCATTTCCACGAAATCCGCAGTATTACCGTAGAATCCGGGGGGTATAGTAATGATCAGTTTGAAGGGGCAAGCAGGGTGCCAGGGTACAGGCCGAACCTGGATGACGGTACTATTGGAACATCCTGGGGAGGCGGCAGAGTGAATGCAATAGCTTACATGACGAAACCCCACACAAATGCACCGGTACGAACATCGAGCGAAACAAGACCGTCAAACATAGCAGTAAACTTTATTATTAAATACTGAGGAAATGTAGGATAAAGATGCCTAACATATTTATTTTACTTGCTGTAATTGGAAGTAATTTCGGTGGAGTATGGAAGCCCTCATTTCAATGTTCCTGATTTTCGAGGACAATTTATCCGGGGATTAGATAATCCTACAGGATCAGATCCGGCAGGAATCGACCCTGGAAGTCCAGCCCGAGCAATAGGGGGTCCCCCCAAGACAATGCATTTCAAGTTCATTTACATAGGCAGAAGGTAGAGCGTGGAGGAGCAACCGAAAATCCAGCAGGTTATATCTCCGGAACTCCGCTACCAAATAGCTCTCCAGGTTTTCAACTAACCGATTCTATTGAAGCGTTTATGTACCCCGGACCTCCAGGCTGGGCGGGAGAGACCCGGCTGAAAAATATCGTAGTGAACTTAATTATTACATATTAAGGAGAAAATGTAATTATGAATAAATCAATGCTTTTCGTTATTTTAATGTTAATTTGTTCGTTTATTTTATTTGCACAGGATGCAATAACAATCTCGTCTAATGGCAATGTCGGCATCGGGATAGGTACGCCGACGGAAACTCTTGAAGTAGATGGTAATATCAAAGCTGCTCAGGTGTTTGCAGCAACAAACGTCCCAATAGGCGCAATTATTGCCTGGTATAATACCGACGAAGCAATAAGCAGAGGATTACCTCCTCTGCCTGATAACTTTGTCTCTTGTGATGGCCAGACAATTAATGATCCGGAAAGTATTTTCAACAGCATGATAGTACCAGCTTTAAATAATTATGCAAGATATCTGCGCGGTGGGAATTTTCCGGATATCGGAGAAACTCAAGAATATGCAACTGGTTTACCCACTGAAACACCCTTCAGTATTGGTGCATCCGGAGGACATTCCCATTCACTTGGAACTTTATCTTCTTATATAGGTGCACCATCAAAAAACGAGAATTATTCACATTATTCACAGAAAGGGGGATGGGGTTATGCCTCTTATATGAGTACAAGTACAGCACCTAATCACACACATACAATAAACGTAGGGGATTCTGAAACGAGGCCGGTATCCATGATAATCACCTGGATTATGCGAATAAAATAATTTTTCTGAGAAATGAGCCTCTTGCTGAACAACATAGGGCATTTCCGGCAAAGTCGTTTTTCAGAATCGAGACAACGACAGACCTGTTGCGGCGATTACAGAGCGGTTCATTATTACGAAGGGTCTGCGGTTTTACTCAAAACCCCAACGCAGCAACCTTTTCTCAGATCATCATATCATGGAGCAAACACTGTACACGATGGTACGTGAATACCACGCGGGGCGGTTGGTTGGCCATGTTTCCCGGGATTCGACGGCCATTGGTGACCAGGAAGCACCGGTAAACAGGAAAAAAGACATAAAGCCTTTAATGAAACCCAAAAGGAGCGGGGGAGACCTCGTAAAGGTGAAAAGCGCCTGCCACAACAATAGTCGACCCTTTAGGTAAATGCCCAGCTTGACAGCAATTCGAAATGTAAGGAAAATGGAACATATTTGACCGGAAACAGCGGTTCGACCCCGCTCACCAGCCGCTGATACAACGGCATTCTATTCCCCTAACGTTATCGTTGAAGCGATTGATTATCAAAAACCGGTATC
>JAJRZL010000112.1 GCA_024275255.1 Candidatus Zixiibacteriota bacterium
AAGCGGAAGATGCCTGGAATTATATCAAGTACTTTTATGAATGTGAAACGTGTCCCGATTTATAATGTCCTGACTGCTGGTACTGTGTCAATCTTCATCTGGTTGTAAACATCTGGATGGTATTACCTGCCTTTATACTTTACACTCTATTAGTCACTCCCATTGAATAGTATTGCTATTTATGATAGCAAAGCAAAGGGTGATTTATCTTTCACGATAAGACTTTGCGTATATCTCACAAGTGAAGTGTTGGCGAGTAGCTCACCGAATGGGAGTTTGATGAAAAAGAGGGTTTATTAAAATCAGGGTTCGACTTCGTTCACCATGACATATTAAGTGACAATGTGTTTCAGAGGTCACCCTGAGCGGAGTCGAAGGGTGTCGGAAAGAAAACAGGGGTTTTCAACAACTCCCTTGTGGTGAGTTTCTTTTCTATAATTGTAGCTTATTGAAAAAGGAAAGTTCACGCATCCTGCGAGTGGCGTCACTTCTCCTGTGAATAGTTGACAGCTACAATTTCCTGCTGTATTATAATTATTGAAGTTACAACCAAAAATTACACTGAGAGAATTTGAAAAAAATACCTCGAAACAGCATCTTTTTTATCCCGGCGATACTTTTGTACTCATTTCTGGCATACACGCTGCGGTTTGTACAGGATGACTCCTATATTACCTACCGCTATGTTGCCAATTTTCTTAACGGACATGGCCTGGTATATAATATAGGGGAACGGGTCGAGGGGTTTACAAATTTTGGATGGACTATTTATCTCTGCCTGGTAGGGGCATTGGGGTTTGATTACATTCTTGTTTCGCAACTAACCGGCTTTTTGTTCGGGGGCGGGGTTATTGTTCTCACCTATCTCATTGCTGATTTTGTTATTGATACGAAGGGCAAATGGTTCGTCTGGTTGCCGGTCTATCTGGTAGCGGCAAATATGTCGCTGGCATACTGGTCGCCTGCCGGTCTTGAGACAGCAGCTTTTGCCTTCTTTGCCATGTTGATACTGTATTGGTTCTTGAAACGGAGTCACTGGATGATATTCAGTTTGCTTATAGCAGTCTGGATTCGTCCTGAAGGTGCTCTGGTGGCGTTGATTCTGCTGGTCGTGGAAGCAATTACGGAACGACGACTGCCAAGGTTTACCATTACATACAGCGCGGTGGCATTCATTTTGTCCCTGCCGTATTTAGGGTTCAAGCTTTCTTATTATGGCTCGATACTCCCCAATCCGTTTTATGCCAAAACAGGGTTTGATACGGAGCAGTTGTTGAGCGGACTTGAGTATACCAGCCGGTTTATGAGCCATTACGGGTTTTGGGGGATAGGGTTAGTTATCCCGTTATTCTTTTTCCGGCATCTCTCGTCGGCATTAAAATCTCTCTGGCTGGTGGTAGTGTTTTATACTGCCTATATTGTGCTGGTTGGGGGAGATGTGTTGAAAGTCCATCGTTTCTTCCTCCCTCTATTTGGTTTGTACGGGATTCTTATCGCAGCATCAATTTGGTATTTGTGTCGGAGAACAGTCCGAAAGACTCAGTATATGATACTGGTGTTAACCGGTGGAACATTGCTGGCACTGACTCTTATCCTTCCGGGAGAATATGTCAGGAATTATAATGTGCGTGAAAAGATATTTACTAAGAAAATGGGGATGCTGGCTGGCAAACTGAAAGAATCCGACAATACGAATTTTTCGGTGGCTCTTTCGACTATCGGCAGGTTCGGATATGAGCTTATCGGGCATGATATAATTGATATGCTCGGTTTGACTGATTCCGCTATTGCCCGACATCCGGGAAAACCGGTACCGGGGCTGACAAGTACCTGGAAGGAACGTAAACAAAATGTCTCGTATCTTTTACAACGGGCGCCGGATTATATCTACTTTTCAACCGGAATCAAACCCTCCGCTCCGGCGGAACAGGCACTGGTCCTTTGTCCTGCATTTCAGCAGTCATATCGAACAGTGGGCTGGTCTTTTGTTGTTGACAGCGCATTAACGTCGGGAAGGTATTTTGTCGCTTTTAAGCGGATGCGTCCGGTAAACAAGGGGACCGAGCCATCATATCCGGTGGAGTTTGTGCAGCTTTATAAAAAAGGATTAGATAGTTTCTCAAGGGGGAAATATGCTGATGCTATTACCTGGTTTAACCGGGCTCTCAAAGTTTCACCGAAGCCTTATTATATTTACTTGGTTTATTACAAGGCGTTTTGCCACTTGCAACTTAAACAGGATAAAGAAGCCATAAAGCTGCTCAACTGGGTGCTTCAGCAGGATTCACTTGTGGTTGAGGCTCATAGGGATATGTACACCATGGCAGCGATGAATAATGACCGGAATAAAATGATATTGCATCGGAAATGGCTGCAAAAGCTGGTTCCGTGGTACCTGCCGCGGATAGATTCATTGACAAACCAGATAATTGCCCGGGCACGAAAAAAACGTTGATTTTTTACCTTGATAAAAGAATTGACAAACGGTAATCTCCGATTATATTATTTAGCGCTTGTTTGTTACGAGCGACATACATAAGAAGGCGGGAATAGCTCAGTTGGTAGAGCACCACCTTGCCAAGGTGGCTGTCGCGAGTTCGAGTCTCGTTTCCCGCTTTTTTATAATGAAGGCGGCATAGCCAAGTGGTAAGGCAGAGGTCTGCAAAACCTTTATTCCCCGGTTCGAATCCGGGTGCCGCCTTTTATTCTAACTCTTGTAACTCCAACGTAATTATATGCTTACCTTAAAATTACGCTTATTGTTATTCAACGAAAACTGACGGAAAAATACGGTTTTAACGGTAGGTTATGCTATCAGTATAAACGTGCAGCAGTAACGAGTTGGTGCGTATGTCAATATCAACACTTCAGCACTTGATGTTGCATGTCGCTTTTTACCGTTAAATCCTTTTTTGAACATATACCCTAAAAAGAGAAAAAATAACTTGACACAATTCTAAGTAATATTATTATGGTAATAACGAGGGTGACTCTCTGCTGTCCCTGGGTAGTTTCCTAGCCCCCTCTACCCAACCAGAGTAGCGCCCTCTTTTTTTGCTGAGTTCCTTTTTTCTATATAAAAGTAAATAGCAGGTTTCTGTTTACCTAAAAAATAATTGTGTGACTAATGTTTTATATCTGCTGAAATTACTAACTTCATGTATGAAGATAATTGGTGAAGTGTTTGTTGGAGCAGTAAATAAAGAAGAGCAGTAAAAAAACTGCTCTTCATAAATAAGCCTGAAACCGCTCTATTGAGCGGGAATTCTTCAGAAACTATTCAGCCTTTATAATGCAATCGTCAATCGGGCAAACCGCAACACACTGTGGTCCGTCATCCTGATCTTCACATTCATTGCAAGTATCAGGATTGATGACATAAATGTCACCTTCCGAAATCGACTCTGTGGGGCACTCCGGCAGACAAAGTCCGCAGGCGGTGCATTCGTCGGTGATGAACATTGCCATATCAGTTTCCTCCAGTCAATCCGTTATTACAATCCATACATCGGTTTCAAAAACGCGATAATATAATCAGTACGTCTCCAAACACAATACTTATTTCAACAGATAGTACAATTTTCAAGTCAATTTGTTCTTAAATAATCAAGGAATTGTATACTTATTTGTATGTGTTATGAGGTAAGTGTTCCCGTAGAAATGCAACACATAAAAATAAAAACTTCGAAGCACCACAATAGAAAGCAGCCATCCCAATATATGGAATGGCTACTTTTTTAAGTACATATCGCCAGGCTATCCTGACTGCTGTTGACTTACGGACATGCCGGGGGAGGAGGTCCTCCACTGAAGAGGAATCCCACGAGATATGTAATATCAGCGACATCTATCGGACCCGCCGGTCCCACAATCCCGTCAACATTTCCCTGCTCAATACAAGGCGGTGGCTGACCGCCGCTGAAGAGATATGCTACAAGATACGTGAGATCAGCAACGTCAATAGGTCCTGCCGGCCCAATGATATCATCAACATTTCCTCGATAATGGCAGCATGGTGAAATTTCAATAATCCAATCAACCATTGTATAAATTTCGGTTCCAATATATTGACATGGAGGCATGGGTGGCTCGGTTTGGTTCATCTCAAGGAAATTCCCTATATAGTTCCAGTCATCAGGATAGTCGGTCAATTCCACGATCGGGGGTTGTGGATGAGCGCACGGCAACTGGGTATTGATAGCATTATAGGCATCGTGGTGAATAGTTCCGTGTGGACCGGAAATATACTGAGCATCATTATGCACTGAAGGAACATGTGGAGATAATGGAGGTTCACCCTCGTTGTTATCAAACCATGGGTCAGAGATACAAATTCTTGTTTCAGTTGTACAGACACCTGCAGCCGTGACATAGTGGCCACCCAAGCGACAGCATTCACCGCCAATGTTTTCATAGAATCCAAGTAGCATGATTACATTTTCACTTTCGAGTACTTTCTCTTTAATCAAATCGAAGTCAGGTGAAGGAATCAAGTTGAGTTTTAAGTTGTTATCCACAGTATCTAATCCGTGATTGGAAATCCATTGTCTGGCGCCGTAGAATAAATCCATAATCCATGTACCTTGGGTAGTCGGGTTGCAGTTAGAGTAGAAAGCCAGTGAATCGACTAAGGGAATAACATTCGAAGGATCATGGTCATCGGTTACCACCAGGGGATTATAACTCTGAACAAGCGGATAATTGTCATTGACCGTTGGCGGCGGCGGGCTTCCCGGAATTTCAAACCGTGAATCCATCCACCAGAAACAATCAGCCAATGCTACCGGTCCGCAATATGACCAACCGCCATAGGGCATACCAGTCCAGCCATTTTGTTTCTGGTCGAAATCAGGTACACCGAACGGGACATAGTCACTGTAAGGTGATTTATAATATTCGCAGGTATCGTATGGTTGTGGTTCCTCGTAGAACGGGACATGGACAAGATACCCATATCCATTCGGGTCAGAGGCATGACTGGCAGAAGAGTCGACACCGCCGGATGTCGGGTCGTTTGTGCCTGAATTTGATGTAATCCAGTCACTCCACACCGCATTACTGTTGTTGTCGAACTGGAACCGGAATGTACTGTAAATGGCATTGGCACAACTGGGACTCCACCAGGATACCCACCAGTCATTGCCGACTTTATGAAGGGTATGTTGCC
>JAJRZL010000113.1 GCA_024275255.1 Candidatus Zixiibacteriota bacterium
CCTCCATGCTCATGGGCAATATTCCTGCAAATAGACAATCCCATTCCGGTTCCCACCAGTTCATCTTTCCCCCATACTCCTTTAGTCGAAAAGAAGGGGTCAAATATCTTGTTCAGGTTCTCTTTGGGAATACCACTGCCGGAATCTCCCACTTTGATATGAATCCAGTCACCATCTTTCAACAAGGCAATAGTAACAACACCGTCAGACTTGATGGCATGCTGGGCATTGATGAGCAGGTTTAACAACAGTTGCTGAATTTTGCTTGCCGATATTTCTACTGGTGGGACATCATCAAAATGCGTTACAATCTCAATCGAGAGATTCATCATTTCCTTTTCCACCAGCCGAATAGCACGGGTAATAATTTTGCGAAGGTCCTGTTTGGTAAAATCATCCGGTTTTGCCTTGGAATAACTGAGGAGTGACATGGCAACATCATTTGCTTTTTCTCCGATATCAACAATCTGCGCCAAGGTCTCACGGGCAATATCAATATTGTCAGAGTCTTCCAGTTCCTCAAGGGCAAACGAGGCATTACCGATAATGCCACCGAGATAATTCTTAAACTCATGCGCGACACCTGCTGCCAATGTCCCGATAGCGGACAGCTTATCTGACTCAGCCAGTTTCATCTGGGTTTGCAGTTCCGCCGTGATATCATCACCAACAGAAATGAAGTTTATAATTTCCCCTTCATTACTATGGATAGGAGTTATGGTTTTCCGTTCCCAGTATAATTCCCCATTTTTCCGTTTATTCTGTATTTTTCCACTCCAGGTACGCCCAGCTTTGATAGTATCCCACAGTTGTTTATAAATGGCGTTATCAGCTTTACCTGATTTCAATATTCGAGGTGTCTTACCAAGCAGTTCCACAACAGAATAGCCTGTTATCCGGGTAAACTGGGGATTAACATATTCGATAATACCTTCAGTATCGGTTATCATTATCATATTTGCCGATTGTGTTAACGCAATCGACAGTTTTTTCAATTCATCTTCTTTTTGTAACTGGCTGGTTATGTCATACCCGTAACAGTGAACAACATCAAGATTACCCACCGGGTGAAAATCCCACCGAAATGTGCGGCTCTGATAGCAACTGCGAATATCCTCCACATCCTCATTGACAGACAAGCACTGTTCAATAACAGCACGGAAATCATGCGGCATTAATTCGTCTATGCGCTTTTGTTCCCCATTACTATCCTGCAAGATATCCCTGACGGCAGGATTCATATATTTTATTTCACCATCTCGTGTACAGGTCAAAATAAGGTGTGGATTGCATTCCGGTATTGCAGCCAGTTCGCTTATTTTCTCTTGTGTTTCTTTACGTTTTATGGCGTTGATAATTATCTCACCAACAACCTGCAAAAGCGATATGGTATCATCACCCCACTCAGGCATTACCTGTTCCGACTTTACACAGATAAAACCGGCAAGCGCATTATCATAAGCCAGCGGCACAACCGTAAGCGCCTGTATATGAGATGCCGAGAGCATATCTATTGTTTGCACATTCACCGTGGTGAGTTTGTTTCTCTCGGAAATACAGATATTCTCAAATGCCTGGAGCTTTTTCTCAAATGAAGTATATAACGCCTGACAACAAGAATACCGGGCATCATCTGTCATACATTCTGCCGTATCCTGAAACCACGAGTGAGTAACTTTCAGCTCTTTTGTCTTATTACTTACTATTGTCACACAAGCGTAATCGGCGCCGGTGAACAATCCGACTTTCTTTAAGGCACTGTCAATACCGTTGTCAATATCATGAATTTTCAAGCGGAGAAATTCAGCGGAAATTGAAGTTACCAGGTGTTCATACTCCAGGCGATATTGCAGTGCTGCTTCGGCAAGTTTCCGTTCTGTAATGTCACGAGCTATCCCGCATAACCCGATAATATTCCCTTCATTATCATACATTGGTACTTTAATCGCATTAAAAGTAGTGGGAACACCTTTCACCGGGAGAGTGTGGTCCTCCTCCACCAATTCACCGGCTAAAACATTCATATCTGCTTTTCTAATAAGTTTGCCGGCTTCTTTACCGAACAAATCGTAATCGGTTTTTCCAATTAATTCCGACGCCGACATACCGAACAGCCGTTCCATTGCCGGATTTACATGAGTATAGTGCAATTGATTATCTTTGATAAAGATAGAATCTTTGGCAGATTCAAATATTGCCCGGAACCGCTGCTCACTCTCACTGAGAGAACGTAATGCTTTTTGACGTTCTGTTACATCCTGAATAATAGACAGGAAATAGACCGTATCTTCAATTTCAATGGTCCTGACACTGACAATAACATCAATGATATTTCCCTCTTTCGTTTTAAGACGGGAGATAAACTCATCTTGACCATTTTGAATAATATGCTGGATATGTTGTTTTATTTCTTCGTGGTCTTCGTTGGCTTCCCAGTCGGATATGGTAGTTTGTGCGAACTCTTCACGAGAATACCCAAGTTGAGCAGCAGCTTGATCATTGAACTCAATCGGTTTCATCGTCGCAGGATCGACAATCAATACCCCATAAGGAGACTGTTGAAACAACGTTCGATAGCGTATTTCTTTTTCCTGAAGAGCTTTTTCGGATTTTTTCCGCTCGGTTATTTCACGGACTATCACCTGTATGGCAGTATTCCCTTTATACAGTACCGGGGCAGCGGTAACTTCGACATCAACAGGGTCACCATCTATCCGTACAAACTTTTCTTCCAATAAATCAACTGAATGATTATTATCGTAAATCTGTTTGATTCTTTTCCGGGCTATATCATGATAATCAGGATGAACAAACCCCAATATCGGCTTTCCTATGATATCACCGCTGTTCTCCGCTCTCAATAACTTCAGAGCCGAGTTATTGGCATACACAATCTTCCCATGAACATGCACAACAACCGCATCCGGGGAAAGCTCCACCAAAGAACGGTAGCGTTGTTCGCTTTCTTGCAAGTCATTCTCGATTTGCCTCTTACGCGCTATTCTCCGGTGTAACTTGAGAGTTGTTAGAGAGATAAAAATTGTCCAGATACTCATTCCTAATATAAGCATGTTGTCTTTCAGTATTCCGGTAACATGCAATACTATCGTACCGGCGATACTCAGTAACAGCCCGACTAATACCAGGAATAACAGGGTCGTTTCAGAATTATTTTGGTATGTTGATAACTGATTCTGTTTCTTATTCTTATTATTGTCCTTTTTGCTTCCCGACATACATTTCCCCAAGCTAAAAACCATGTATAAACATTATGACAACTGAAATAACTGCAATAGTTACTTTATCGTCATAATCTTATCGGAATTGAACAGCCTGAAGCAGGTGTGCAAAAAGTGCACACTGTTTACCGGGGAAAAGTGATTGGTAATAATATGCTGTAATGCAGCCAAAAGGATAGTACGTATGTGAAAAACCAAGCCGGGGTACCGGGTAGTTTATGGCTTATGTGATTTGCTTCGTTTTCTCTTCATAAGCTGGATATACATCCCCTGAATAGTACGGGCAACTTCAATGTTATGAAACGGTTTTGTCAAATAATGATCCGCCCCGGCAGCAAGTAAATCTTCCGGACTGTATTGATCTTTATGACCGGTAATCAGCAGAACATACGTCTCGGGATTTCGGCTTTTTATTTCCGTCAGCAATTCCATACCGCCAAGATTGGGCATTTCAATATCTGTAATAACAAAATCAAATTTCGTAATTTCAAACTTCTCCAAAGCATCCGAACCATCAACAGCTTCAGTCACAGAGCAACCTTCTTTACGAAGTGTACGGGAAAGGATGGTTCTCAGGATAGGCTCGTCATCAACAACCAGTACAGAAGCATTTAATTTCATTTACGCATATTTCCAGCTTGTAAATATTTGCTTGTAAATACTTATTCATTAACAGTAGTATCGTTGACTTCACAATACCTGAACATCAAGTAGCTACGTGTCATTTTTTGTCATTATCGGATAAAAGCTCAGAGAACTTTACTAATCTTTACACCGGATATTCAACTCGCGCAAACCATTCGATTTCAATACCTTCGAACAAATGGTCCCGCTCCCTGCAGTCAGCAAAGAATTGCCACTCACCCGGTTCAATGTTCTGACCGGCAAACTTTTTCTCTGCCATCTTTGCCAGTTTCTTGAAATCTTCATAGTGCTCGGTAATACGCAGTTCGGCATAATCACGAGCAGCCCAGGTGGAAATGAGAAATTGCCAGTCCGATGCCGAAAGCAACATCAACTCGCGAGCTAACTGTTTCAGTATATCTTCAAGCTCATGATCCTGTTTATCGGGGGAATTCACCCAACGGTTCGCCAATTCGCACATTACGGATTCGCACTCGTAGATATGCTTCCAGGTCCACTCAGTATGTTCATTCAGCCAAATGAAGTGGTGATTCCCTTGTCCCCAGCTCCCTTCAGGAATTGAGATAATCTTGGTCGGTTTCACTCGTTCCAGGTGTTCGGAAAGGAATGTCAGGGAAACCGTATCACTGGCAGCGACAGATTTCAGCACCTGCTTGAGGAATAAGGGTCCTTCGAACCACCAGTGACCGAACAGCTCGGCATCGTACGGGGCAACAAGGATACCCTCTTTTTCTGATGACTTATAATAATCGGATATAATCTCTTCAATTTTCCCCACAAAGTGGGCTGCATTTTCCGGGATACGGGCAAGTGCTGACTCCCGATGATACTCCACCTTGTCGGCAAGGTCTGCTTTGGAAGAGGTCACCGCCCAATACCGATGTCCGCCGGGAAAGCGTTTTTTGTGGAAATCAAGGTAATTGCCGTCACCGGGATACCCATGCTCGCCCGACCAGACCAGCAACCCGGTTTCAGGGTCACGAGTGAAAATAGCAGTCGGCTTTTTCCCTTCAGGAGAAGACGAAACCAGGTAAACCTCGCGCGGTGTTTTGGTAAAATCTTCTTCGCGTGGCTGGTAGTATTTTTCGAACTGCCCCCAGAGTAATTTCAAAGCTTCGAACCTGTCAATATATACCCCGACAGATTTCCCACCCTTGAGCAAGGCGGCATCAATAATGAAATAATCTATCCCGTTTTCAGTGAGAAATTCATCAACCCCCTTGCGGTCATACCCTTCCTGTTTCCCGTCAATCGGAACCGGGGGAGTCCACCGGTATCGTGGACGATAGGCACACTCCGGGAGCCATTGACCCTTGGGGGAACAGTGAAAATGCTTTTTATAATTCTTCACCGCCATTTTGGTCTGTGCCTGAAGAGATTCATCGCGTGACAGTAGTGGGTAGTACCCATGTGTTGCCCCGCACGTGATTATTTCAAGTACACCTTTATCCTGAAGCTCCTTAAATGCTGCAATAATATTTCTGTCGATAGCATTGAAATACTTCAACGTATCGCCATAAAATGATTCCCAGAAGCGAGAGTTCTCAAGCATCTGTTTCTGACTATACTTATAAAACTCTTCACTATCTTGCTGGGCAGCTTCAATTTTCTGATTGAGATAGTCAACAAATTCTTCCTTGAAAGAGTCATCCGCCAACTGCTCACATAACACAGGTGACAATCCCATAGTCAGCTTGGGTTGATTTCCCTCTTCAATAAGCTCGTTGAGCACCTGTATAATAGGGAGATACGTTTCAGCAGCAGCTTCGCTCAGCCAGTCCATGCCGTGGGGCCAGCGACCATGGGCGAGCACATACGGCAGGTGCCCATGCAGCACAAAGGCAAAATATCCTTTGTTCATTTATCCTCCGCTACGCGATGAGTACTGGATTCAAATCCGATATTCTTGGAACCTTGATTTTGAGCACCATGGATTTTAATTTCACCAAACTGGGCTTCAAATTTTTTCAGGTTTTCCGTCAATGCCTGATGCAGCATCTTGGCATGCATCGGGGTCATGATAATTCGCGATAATACTTTCGCTTTTGCCATCCGGGGCATCACCCGGGCAAAATCTATGATAATTTCTGTCGGGGAATGAATAATCATTGCCAGGTTGGCATATATCCCTTCAGCAGCATCATCATCAAGCTGAATACTTATTTGCTGTTGCGGAGGTATTTGTTGTTGCACGGTTTCCTCTCCTTCTATACAGGACCTTAAATCACTTGTCAACATCTCATCAGGGTAATATATTGTATGCCTGACTGAAAGCAAGAGCGAGAAACGCTCCTGGAGAGAAAACTTTCACAAGGAGTTAACACGGCGTGCCGCTGCAATCTGCACGAGTCCATGAAATCACCAACAAGCTTGGTCACACACAAGTACTGATAATCGGGGATATTATGCTTGA
>JAJRZL010000114.1 GCA_024275255.1 Candidatus Zixiibacteriota bacterium
CGGAAAGGGCAAAGATGCCGTCGGACACGAAATCAACCCGGAACTGCGGTTGATGGATGCCCTGATGCTGGTAGTCGATGCTTTTTCTCCCCAGTCGAACCCGGCAGAGTATATCCCTAACCTGATTGCTGAGATGATCCTCGATGACCTCGCAATTGTGGAGAACAACATCGACAAAAAAACCAAGAAAATGAAGCTGACCGGTGATAAATCATCTGCCCGTGAACTGGAATTGCTGGAACTTTGCAAAAGCCATTTGGAATCCGAGAAACCGCTCATTGATATTGACTTCGCACCTGAAGACGAAAAAATGCTCCGGGGATATACGTTCCTGTCACAAAAGCCGTTGCTGCTGGTGCTCAATATTGCTGAAGAAGATATTCCCGAAGCGGAACGCTGGTACGAAAAATATGCTCACTATGTTTCACCCGGCAAATGCGACGTTGCGGTGGTATGTGGGAAAATAGAAGCGGAACTGGTATCTCTTGACCCGGAAGACCGGGCGGCTTTTATGGCTGATCTTGGTATTAAAAAACCGGCAGTGGAACTGGTCGTGCAAAAAGCATACGCATTGCTGGGGTTGATTTCCTTTCTCACCGTGGGCAAACCGGAAGCACGTGCATGGACTATCCGCAAAGGCTCCACGGCTTTGCAAGCTGCCGGTGCTATCCATAGTGATATTGAAAAAGGATTTATTCGGGCGGAAGTAACATCGTACGAGGATTACATAACATATAAAACCCCGGCAGCACTCAAAGCCGCCGGTAAAACACGTCTGGAAGGGAAAGAGTATATTGTCAGGGATGGTGATGTTATGTTGTTCCGTTTTAATGTATAATGATATAAAAAGGCATTGCCGATGCCAACCAATCGGCTGTTATGGTGTATGATAGAGGTGGGATTCTGCGTTAAAAAATGAACTTTACTATTTATGGCGATGTTGTTGACACATGAGCGCACTCTGTCGATAATAATAGTAAAAGTTTTGACTCCATTCTCATGCTGAAGAGGTAGTTGTGATTGATACGGTTGATGAAAAAGAAAAATTGCAGATAATTGATTCACGGGTTTTACCTATACTGCCCTTAAAAGGCACTATCGTGTACCCGTACCTGGTTGTGCCGTTGATGATTCAGGATCAGGAACAGGCACGGTTGATGGATGATGCCCTGATGCGCGGTTCACGGATCGGGCTCTTTTTGCAGAAAGATGCCAATGTTTAAAATCCTGGACCAGATGATTTATACCAGATTGGCTGTTCCGGTAGTATTTTGAAAATGCTTCGCTTCCCCGATGGCAGCGTTCGCTTCCTGATTCAGGGACTGGCACGTATCAAGATAAAACAGTTCACCCAGACCGAACGGTTCCTTATGGCAGAAGTCGAAGAAATCAAGGAGATAGTGGAAGATACTATCGAGATGGAAGCCCTCCAGCGGAACCTTCTTGAACGCATCAAAACCCTTGTCGAACTGGCGCCATACCTCACAGAAGAGTTTCATGTTTCGGCTATCAATCAGGATTCTCCTTCCAAGCTTGCCGATTTTATCGCTTCGAGTCTCAATATTCCTATTACCATGAAGCAGGAGCTGCTTGAAGAACGCAATGTTCTCAAGCGCATGAACAAGCTGTATGCGGCTATTCATAAAGAAATAGAAGTACTCCAGTTATCGCAAAAAATACAAACCCAGGCTGCCCATGAACTGGGAAAATCCCAACGCGATTATATCCTCCGGGAACAACTCAAAGCCATCAAGAAAGAGCTTGGCGGTGAGGATGAAACATCCGAAATCGAAGAATTTGAGAAACGGATTGCCGAAGCCAAGATGCCGGAATATGCCGAACAGGCAGCCAAAAAAGAACTGGACCGTCTCAGCCACATGAACCCTTCCTCTGCGGAATATACTGTTTCGCGAACGTACCTCGACTGGTTGGTAACATTGCCCTGGAGTAAATCAACCGAGGATAAACTCGACCTCAAACGAGCAAAGAGAATACTCGATGAAGACCATTTCGATCTCGAAAAAGTAAAAGACCGCATCCTGGAACATCTGGCGGTACGAAAGCTCAAAGCGGATATCAAGGGACCTATCCTCTGTTTTGTCGGTCCTCCCGGTGTCGGGAAAACCTCGCTGGGCAGGTCTATTGCCCGTGCGATGGGTCGGGAATTTGCCCGTATTTCTCTCGGCGGGATGCGTGACGAAGCGGAAATCAGGGGGCACCGGCGGACGTATATCGGCGCGATGCCGGGACGAATTATTCAATCTATCAAACGGTGTGGTTCCAACAATCCCGTTATCATGCTCGATGAAGTTGACAAGCTGGGAGCGGATTTCCGCGGTGACCCCTCCTCGGCGTTGCTGGAAGTGCTCGACCCGGAACAGAATGATTCGTTCTCGGACCATTACCTTGAGATTCCGTTTGATCTCTCGCAGGTCATGTTCATTACCACGGCAAACTGGCTGGAACCGATTCCGCCCGTACTGCGTGACCGCATGGAAACAATTCGCCTGCCCGGATATACCGACCTGGAAAAAATGGCGATTGCCAAACGGCATCTGATTCCTCGTCAGCTTGAAAACCATGGGTTGACATCCGCCAACCTGCAAATACAGGATTCCGCAATAAAAACAATTATCGAGGACTACACTCGTGAAGCCGGACTGCGGAATCTGGAACGCGAGATAGCCTCTGTCGCCCGCAAAGCAGCAAGAAAAGTGGCAGCCGGAAACAAAAAGAAAATAGTTGTTACCGGTAAAGATATTCCCAAGCTTCTGGGTCCCCGCAAATTTACCCGTGAGGTTCTCAGCAGACAGGGACAAATAGGAGTAGTACCGGGGCTGGCATATACCTCGGTCGGTGGGGAAATCCTGTTTATCGAAGCGACCTCCATGCCCGGAAAACGGTCACTCACCCTCACCGGTCATCTTGGTGATGTAATGAAAGAGTCGGCACAGGCGGCATTGTCATTTATTCGCTCTAATCTTGAAGAGTTGAAGATTCCGCTTGAAGAAGTGGAAAACCACGAGATACATATCCATGTTCCTGCCGGAGCCACTCCCAAGGACGGTCCCTCGGCGGGGATAACGATGGTCGTGGCGCTTGCCTCTCTGCTGACCAAACGACCGGTCAAACCATGCCTTGCAATGACAGGAGAGATTACCCTGCGCGGAGCAGTCTTGCCTATCGGGGGGTTGAAAGAAAAGTTGCTCGCTGCCTACCGAGCCGGAATAAAAACCGTGCTCCTTCCTGAGGAGAACCGCAAAGACACAACAGAGTTGCCCTCGGAAATTAAAAAGGCAATCAAGTTGAAATTTGTTTCCGAGGCGATGGAAGCGGTAAAGTTTGCTCTTGAAAAATTACCGCATACGGGGACCAATAATAAGAAAAAACCTGCCGGTAAATCAAAAAAACAAAAGACGAACAAAACAGCAAAAAGGGCCAAAACGAGGTAAATAAACGGTGAAACTGGTAACCGCAGAACAAATGCGATTGGTGGATACAGAAACCATCGAACATCATGGTATCCCCGGACCTGAACTGATGGAAAATGCCGGTCGCGGAATTGCCGAAAATATCATCAGTCATGTGATCGGTAATATTCAGGAGGCAAAAATAGCAACGTTTTGTGGAAAAGGGAATAACGGTGGTGACGGATATGTGGTCAGCCGTTACTTGTTCAAAGCCGGTGCCAAGGTAACTATTTATTACATTGGTCCGGCGGAAAAGCTTTCACCGGATGCCCGTTTGAACTATGACCGTGCCAGAGAATTACAGATACCATTAGTTGAAATATCTTCAATAGATGATGTACCGGACACTCTCGAAGCTGATTATATAATCGATGCCATTTTCGGAACCGGTTTTGCCGGTGCTCCCCGAGGATTGACCGCGAAGCTTATCGAATATATCAACCAGCAGGATGCAATTGTTATTGCAGTCGATATGCCGTCCGGGTTAAATGCCGATACGGGTCAGCACGAAGGAGCGGTAGTGCGGGCAAGCTATACCTATCCCCTGGCTTTGCCGAAATATGGTCTGTTTGTCACCCCCGGCAGAGAATTGGCGGGAGAAGTGCATGTAATCCCTATTGGTGTTCCCGATGAAGTTATCGATAAATTTGCTTTCACGGTTGATTTAATAACAACCGACATGGTCACCGGCAAACTTCCCATTCGTCCACCCGACGGACACAAAGGAACGTTTGGCAAACTTTTTGTCCTTGCCGGCTCAACCGGTTTAACCGGTGCCGCCGCCCTTACCGCCAAAGCCGCCTACCGCTGTGGATGCGGGCTGGTAAAAATCGGCTGTCCCAAAACGGTTCTGCCGATAATTGCCGGAATGGTTATTGAGGCAACCTCCTGGGCGCTACCGGATGTCGCTAAAAAGGGTGCGCTCGCGGTACGTGCGTTGGGAGAAATCCGAAAACTGATTGCAGACCATGATGGAGTAGTTATCGGTCCCGGACTGGGACAACACCACGAAACAAAAGAGTTAATACGCCGATTGATAGCAAAGCTCGAACAGGTTGCTGTTGTCGATGCCGACGGTCTGAATGCGCTTGTCGGTCATACAGATATTTTGCAATCATCACCGGCAACCCTGATTCTTACCCCGCATCCCGGGGAGTTTCGCCGATTATTCGACAAACCAGTCCCTGTTGATATTCACCAGCGGATTGAACTGGCTCGCACCACTGCTGGGGAGTATGGTGTCATCCTAGTGCTGAAAGGGAGCCCGACTGTTGTCGCCACACCTGAGGGTCATTGTTTTGTCAATCCTACCGGGAACAACGGCATGGCAACCGGCGGAACGGGTGATGTGTTGTCGGGGGCTATCGGTTCCCTGCTGGTACAGGGAATGTCACCTGTCGATGCTGCTGTCTGTGGTGTGTACATTCACGGTGTAGCCGGTGATTTGGCAGCAACAGATTTAACAGCCCGTTCCATGACCGCCGCCGATATGGTTGACTACCTGCCGGAGGTTTTTCTCATGATAGAGTAACAACATGTTTTTATCGCAGGTAAATTTTATTTTACCTCTTCCATGAACAGCAATATCTCCCCTCCCTCAAAAAACTTGACAACTTCTCAATGAAATGGTATCATTACTATGAGTTAAAGACGTGGGTGTTGTTTTGGTAGGGTGGATACCCATCACATATTTTTATGCAG
>JAJRZL010000115.1 GCA_024275255.1 Candidatus Zixiibacteriota bacterium
AACAAAAATGCCGCCCGTCCTTTCCCGCGAATATCAAACTGTTTCGGGAACCAATATCCATCCGGTGTTTTGCTGTAGGCAATTGACATTTTCAACTGGTTGAGCTTGAACATCGCTTTTTTCACCAGCTTTGCCGGAGAAAACTCAACATACACGAGATGGAATGTCTCCGCTTCAAAATAGTAGTCACCATTAATCAAGTCTGATGATTTTTCTTTTGCCTGTACCCTGAAATGATGGCAGACGTAACCATCGATTTTCTCGTCGGCTACTCCCTCGTAGGTTATTTCATAGAGCTTGCGGTTTTCCGGGTAGAAAGGGGTGAGGATAGGCCAGGCGATTGTTTTTGCTTTCCGTTTCCGTTTCTTTTCGATTCGTTCGGCGGCTTTTTTGTCCCGCTTTTCCGGAGACTGGAGTTTTCCTTTTTCATAATATTCCAGAAATTCTTCATAGTACCATGTCGTATCCGGAAGAAACTTGAGATATACTTTCTTAATGAACCGGTTTTCCTCCTTGACTCCTCCCATATCATCCGGTTTCCCTTCAATATATTCAGCGTCCAGCACCACCGTCTTCACTCGTTCTCGCTGATGGGCATCTACGGTCAGTATTTGTTCTATAAGCGCTTCCGGATCTATCCCTGTATTTTCTTGTGCAACTGTGCTGCCTGAAGAAAGGAGTAAGATTACCAGAGCAGCGATACTCAGCGAGTATGCTCTCATGATTCACTCTCCTGAATAATAATTGTTTTGATAGTATCACCTACGACTAATTTCTCTACGTTATCCATTCCGCTTAATACCTGTCCAAACGCCGTATATCGACCTTCAAGATGCGGCTGGGGAAAGAGAGTAATAAAAAACTGTGAGCCACCGGTATCTTTCCCGGAAGTGGCTATCCCCACCGTACCTCGTAGAAACGGTTCGTCGGAGTACTCATCTCTGATATAATACCCCGGTCCTCCGTAGCCGTCTCCACGGGGGTCACCACCCTGTACGACAAACCCCGGCACAACCCGATGAAAGCGAAGTCCGTCATAGAATCCTTCCGATGCCAGCATGATGAAATTGAGAACCGTCAGGGGGGCTTTGTCAAAGTACAGTTCCATTTCTATGTCACCTTTTGAGGTCACAATAGTTGCATACGGGTTCTTTTGGTACTTCTTCAATGCCTGTTCAATCTTTTTCTCATGGATATGTGTGTTTTCTACCAATAACAGGACCGGGCGTTTCAAATTATCCGGAAGAATCTTTTGTACATTCCCGGCGGTTACTCGAACAACATATTCAGGGTCTTTCAATCCCATATACACAATTTCAAGTGCCAGAGAATCGGGGGATGGTTTATCAATAAAGGGACGCATAGCTTCCACCAGCGACCGCCGCAAGTCACTGTCGATATCAGTCCCCATTGACATTATGGTATGTAATGTTGTAAGGTATGAAACCAGAGTATCGGTTGCAATGTTATCCACGGCAAGAGAAACAACAACGAAATCCGGGTCATTCAATGCCTGGTCGAGGTAAAAATCTATTCTCGTGGAGTCAATTTTTATCAGGTTTTGGAAAGCGGCGGCTCGTACCAGTGGATCTTCATCGTTCAGCAACACCGCCAGTCGTGTCGCTACTATTTCCCTGCCGATATTTCCGTATGCCCAGGCACATGATGCACGCAGGTAGGCATCACCGACCCGCATAACCGAATCAATAAAATTAAACGCCCGGTCACCACTCACCGTGGCAGCATAACTCATGGTGGCGGCAGTAATGTCCTCCGCACCCATCCGTTGTGCCAACTCATAGGCTGTTTTCAGCCCGGCAGGATTTTTCAGTCGGGACAGAGCCTTGAGGAGCTCGACAATCAGTTTTTCATCAGATTCGTTTTTCAGCTTTTTCGCTAAAACAGCCCCAAGGGTCTTATCCTGAAATGAACTGAGTGCCCGAATAGCAAGGGCAACTACTTTTTTGTTGGCGTCATTTAAGGCGATGGTCAGGTACCGCTTGGCTTCACTTGTTTTTATCTTTCCCAGTCCTCGTACCGCCAGTGACCGTACATACGGGTCGGGATCACTCAGGTTATCGACAAAAATCCCGGTGGCGCTCCGTATTCCAAACTGAGCCAGCACATATAAACCAGCTTGTCTTACTTCTTCATCCGGTTCATCCTGAAGTAGTTGGATAATATCGGCTGAAGCCATTTTCCCATTGGAGCGAAAAATAGCCATACAGGCGGCAATCCTGACATCGGGTGAAGGGTGTTGCAAAAACTCAACAAGGTCAGCGACAACATCGGTCATACTGCTGTCGGCAAGTCGTCCCACCGCTTCAACCAGTTTCACACAGACAGGAACCGGGGCATCTTGCGCCATATCCAGCAAACGCCAGGTCAACTGTTTATCTCCGGTGAATCCCAGGGCGAATGCTGCTGATGCACTCACTTGCCAACTGGTATCGGAAAGCATATCGAATAATGTATCCCCGGCATTCTCGGCACCGATATTACCAATAGCCAATACCGTTTTCATACGGACTTTAGAGTTTTCATCCTGTAAGAATTTTTTCAATCGCGATGAAAATTCCCGACGGTCTTCAAGGTGAATTATTTGTGCCAGCTTTTCGTTGGTGGTCATCGGGGTAAGCACATCATATAAGTAATAGCCGATGATTACCAAAATAGTGATAGCCGCAAGTCTCTGGATATAACGGATTCGTTTATTCATAAGTATGAAATCTAACTCCGGGTTGGGCTGGCGTCAACTTGTTTGATGAGGTCAATTTTTTCCCGTTTTCGGAGAAAATTTCTTGACCGCTTTTTCAAAAGAGGGGCTGGTCAGTTTGTCCAGGGATTTGTTAAGTGAACGGATGTCTTTTGCTGTCAATCGGTTAAGTTGTTTGGGAAAATTCCCCGAGGCTATTTCCTGATATACTGTTTCCATCTGCTTTTTCACTGAGGGGCTGATTAGTTGAGGACCAGCCGTAGCGGAGCCGAACCGTGCCGCTACCGAAATCCGCTTGAACATCCCCTCGATACCATACTGTTTAATCAAGTCCACTATTAAATCAAGCTGGTATGCCACTTCAAGGTAGGCGTTGTCGGGAGGAATGCCGTGTTCGACAAGAACATCGAACCCGTTTTTAATCAAGGCTGCCAATCCGCCGCAAAGAACAGCCTGTTCACCAAACAAGTCGCCAACTGCTTCCTGCTCAAAGGTTGTGGGAACCAGCCGCTTACGGGCGATGCCCATACCTGTTGCCAGTTGGTATATATGCTTCTGAGCATTTCCGGTAATATCTTGGAAAATGGCGTAGAATGCTGAAAGAGTGGAGTCTTGACGAAGATAGTGATGCCGAACTGTCATACCGGGAGCATGGGGTGCAATTAAGATGACATCGGTATCCCGTGGTGGTTCGACAAACCCGAAATGAACCGACAACGCATGAAGAAACAACAGGGTTGCATTATGAGAAAGGTATGGTGCAATCTGTTGTTGATACACGTGGCCGTGCAGATGATCAGGAAAGGCAAAACAAACTATCTCCGCGTGTTTCACTGCGGTGGGTATTGCCATTACATGCCGAATGCCTTCCCGTCGGGCACGGGCTCTTGTTTTCGATTCCGGGCGTAATCCGACAATCACATCAACCCCTGAATCCTGTAAATTCAGAGCTATGGCTCTTCCCTGCGAACCGTACCCGATTACCGCGATAGGTCCGACCCTGTTTTTGTGGACTTGTTTCATGGGCAAAATATAGCATGGTGGTATCGTATTGCCAATTGACAAATAGTTTTTTGTTTGTTCCTTAGGGGTATGCTGAATCATGAAGAAGCTATCCGCAATCTTGTCAAAGCTGCCCTGAAAGAAGATGTCGGCCCGGGTGATTTAACATCGCTTGCATGTTTAGAGCCGGACATGGTACACGCGCATATTGTCGCCAAATCCGATGGAGTATTGTCAGGTTTGAAACCGGCTTTACTGACTTTTGCCATGGTCGATTCCGCGAATCATATTACCCCCTTGTTTTCCGATGGTCAGTCATTTACCGCTGGTGATGTGCTTATTGAAATGGACGGGCTCAACCGGTCGCTGTTGGCATCGGAACGAGTGGTGCTCAATTTTCTTGCGCATTTAAGCGGAGTAGCAACGATGACAAAACGGTTTGTTGATAAAATAGCCGGGTCGAACTGTCGTATTCTTGATACCCGCAAAACAACTCCCGGATGGCGCGTGTTTGAAAAAGAAGCAGTCGTTCATGGTGGAGGAGACAATCATCGGTATGGTCTCTACGATATGGTCCTGATAAAAGATAATCATATTGCTGCGGTGGGTTCTATAACCTCGGCTGTTGAGCATGTGCGGGAGTTTCTTAATACAGTTGATTTTCGGTTGCAGTTCGGGATGAAAGCCGAGGATGTGACTATTGAAGTAGAAGTGACTACACCTCAGCAGCTTGAAGAAGCAATTCAAATCGGGGTACGGCGTCTTTTGCTTGATAATCAGTCGGTGACATCGCTGAAATCGCTGGTTACGCTGGCTCGTACGTTGAACCCGGAAGTCAAACTCGAAGCCTCCGGTGGTGTCTCGCTTGATACGGTTGCCGATATAGCCGCTACCGGTGTTGATTACATCTCGGTGGGAGCGTTGACTCATTCGGCACCGGCGGTTGATTTGAGTATGCGAATTATCGAGTAGAGTATGTATGAACCGCTCATCATCTCATCAGCTTGCTGAAAACCTGCTTCGTTTCCTTCGGGAAAATACAGATTGTTATTACACCCCGGAGTCGCTTGCCGCTAAGTTTTCTGTCTCCATAAATGATATCTCAACAGCAATAACAGTGGCAGAAAGCTGGGGCTATCGTTTTTCGTATTCCGGTTTAAAGATTCGTATTCAAGAGTGCCCTGATTTATTGACTGATACGGAATTGCAATACGGGTTATCGACAAAATACATCGGGCAGGTCATTCATGCCTACCGGAAGGTGAAGTCGACTAATGACATCGCCCGTGAACTGGCGGAAGGGGGTGCTGGAGAAGGTACAATTGTCACTGCTGAAGAACAGACACAGGGGCGGGGTCGGCTGGGACGTCAATGGCACTCGCCATCGGGTAAAGGTGTTTATTTGTCAATGATACTCCGACCGGTATTCCCTCCCGAACAGGCGCCGGGTATATCTCTGCTGACAGCATTGGCATTGGCGGATACTATTTCGTCCTGCTGTCCCGGTTTGGTGCAAATCAAGTGGCCCAATGATGTTTTGGTGAATGGCAAGAAAACAGCGGGCATTTTAACCGAGCTGTCCGCGGATAAAACAACAATCAACTATCTTATTGTTGGGGTGGGGGTTAATATCAATCACACCACGGGTGATTTTCCCCCGGAAATACAACAAATAGCCACCTCCGTCGCTATTGCAGCCGGGTATCCTATCCGCCGCGTGCCGCTCGTACAGGGTTTCCTGGCTGCATTTGAACGCATGTATGAACAATATTGCCGCTCCGGTTTACAGGGTTTTCTCTCTCAGCTACGCAGCTATTCATCGTTGCTGGGGAAAGAGGTGACTCTTAATAAGGGAAACAAAACTCTGACCGGAATTGCCCGGGATATCGACCCCAGCGGGGCGCTGGTAGTGGCGTGTGATAACCGGCTTATCACGGTGACCAGCGGAGAAGTGACGGTTGTCAAGAACTGACTGTTAGACAAACTTGTCATTCTGCTGTAAATCATGTTTGACTATACTCCCCGCTGAGTGTACCTTGACAATCCATGAATATGCCGAATAAATTAACATTGCTTCGGGTCATTATTGCACCGATTTTTATGTTTTTTTTCCTGCTGGATAATTTCTATTTTCGGCTGCTTGCTCTTGCTCTCTTTATTATTGCTTCGTTGACTGACCTCGCCGATGGTTATTATGCCCGTAAGTACGGAATTGTCACGGGGTTCGGAAAATTCATGGATCCCCTTGCCGATAAGATTCTGGTTTCCAGCGCTTTGATTTCGTTTATCGCCTTGCACTATGTTTCCCCCCTGCCGGTGATGCTTATTGTCGGGCGGGAATTTTCCATTACGGGATTACGGTTGCTTGCCGCATATCGGGGAGTGGTTATTCCACCGACATGGTGGGCAAAAGTGAAAACATTTATGCAGTTGAGTGTGGTCGGGATTGTGCTGGGATATGTAAATTTGCTCATGATTTTGGAACATTACAACAGCCCGGCGTTATCGTTTTTCCAGTTTGATTACCCCTTCTATTTTAATATCCTCCTGTGGTTGACAGCGATAATAACGGTCTGGACTGGTATCAGTTATGTTGTGCGGTATTTCTATATGATTAAAACCGTCCTCAAGTAAAAGGATTACAGATTGAAACAGTTTGTCGTCAAGATAGTCGCAACAGGCTTGTATTTTGGATATTCTCCCCTTATTCCCGGCACTACCGGTTCGATACCGGCATGGCTGATAGCATTTTTCCTGATAGGTGGGAATCAAGTTGCTTTGACAATAGCGGTTGTTGTCACTTTTTTCCTGTCGGTTTGGTCTGCCGGTGAAGCGGAGAAGCTGTTTGGACATGATGCCAAAAAAATTGTCATGGACGAATGGATTGGGATGTTTTTAACCCTGCTGTTTGTTCCTTATTCGTTGGAAAATTATGTGATTGCCTTTATCGCTTTTCGGGTGTTTGATGTTATAAAGATACCCCCGGCTGCCCAGGCGGAACGGTTGCCGAGTGGTTGGGGGGTGACCATGGATGATGTTATTGCCGGTGTGCAGGCAAATGTTGCCACCCGGTTGATACTGATGGCAATTATGTACTGGCGTGGATAAAGATTATGAAAGCTGAAATAGTTACTGTTGGTGATGAAGTCATAACCGGCCATGTCATCGACACCAATGCTGCTTTTATTGCCCGGCAGTTGATACGTATCGGTATCGAAGTTCGTTACCGCAGCTCCGTTGGTGATAACCTGGAGTTGATGGAAGAAGTGTTCCGGCTGGCACTCAAACGAGCACAGGTAGTAATTGTCACCGGGGGGTTGGGTCCGACCGATGATGATATTACCAAGAAGGCAATTGTAAAGGTATTCAAGCGTAACCTTATTTTCCACGAGGAAATACTCGATGATATCCGTGCCCGGTACAAGCTCCGTGGTATGGAAATGCCTCCTATCAACCAGAACCAGGCACTACTCCCGCAGGGAGCGACAGTCTTTCCCAATAAATATGGCTCGGCAGTGGGGATTTGTATTGCCGAGCAGGGGCGGTTTTTTATTGCTCTTCCGGGAGTGCCGTTTGAGATGGAACAAATCATGGTTGATGATGTTGTCCCCTACCTGAAAAAACAGCGAGTGGGACAGGCAATCAAAGTGGTCAGCCTGAAAACAACAGGCATCGTGGAAACAAAACTGGCTGAACTTATCACACCGAAACTGAAACTGGACAATAACGTAAAACTGGCATACTTACCGTCACCGCGCGGTATCGAGTTGAGGATTATCGCAACCGCTGAAAATGAGGATGATGCCGAAACTAATGTCCGCAGTGTTATTCGACATATTGAATCGGTAGCTGGTAAATATATTTTTGGGCGTGATGATGATACCCTCGAAGCAGTGGTGGGGCAACTCCTGCTCGATAATGATAAAACCCTTGCCGTGGCTGAATCCTGCACCGGGGGACAATTGGGCATGGTGCTCACATCTGTTCCGGGGGCATCGCGTTATTTCCTCGGTGGAATTATTGCCTATGCCAACGAGGTGAAAACTGAGCAACTGTCCGTGGAGCCGTCGATTCTTGAAGAACACGGCGCGGTGTCGGAACAGTGTGCGGTTGCGCTTGCGGAAGGCTGCCGTAAAAAATTCAATACCAGCTATGCTCTTGCTATTACCGGTATTGCCGGACCTGATGGAGGCAGTGATGAAAAGCCGATTGGAACAACATATATCGGGCTGTCATCGGTGCATAAAACCTATGCCCGGCATTTCAATTTTGGTACTCGTCGTGACACCAACCGCACTCGTGCGGTGTATGCGGCGCTGGAAATGCTGCGAAGGGAGATATTGGATTTGTCATGATGCGTCTTTTTATTGCCTTTCCCCTCACAACTGAGGTGGAAAATTCCCTGGGTGAACTTATTAACTCTTTGAAAGAACAGGGTGGGAAAGTGAAATGGGTTGCTCCCCGAAATATCCATATCACTGTTCGGTTTCTGGGTGATACCGATGAGAAACTGGTGGAGCCGCTCAAACAGTTGCTTGATAAAATCGCATCGCAGTTTAGTCCTGCTGAAATTACCATTGACCGGCTGGGAGCGTTTCCGAATTTGAACCGTCCGCGGGTTCTCTGGGCAGGGTTGGTTGAAAATGATGCCATTGACAACTTGCGAAAACTTACCCGGCAGGTTGAGCTGGCAGTACGGAAACTTCGCTTTGAAAAAGAGAAAAAAGGATTCAAACCGCATCTTACCCTCGGACGAGTCAGGGATGCTCACGGATTGGATAATCTGCTTGAATATATGAACGCATATCAGTTCACGCCGATGAGTATGGTTGTTGACCGGGTGTGCCTGATACAATCCACTCTCACTCCGCAGGGTCCGATTTATACTACCTTACACGAGGTCATGCTGGGTAAGCAGGAAATGCGTTTTAACGGGTAGGGAGACCGGTGTAAAACTACGGATATAACAGTTATTTGCTGGTTACAGACTAATTCAAATTTATAGTAACATTTCAAACTCTATCTCATCACGGATAGGAATACCATACTGACCAACGAGCGGTATCGATGGTTTCAATGTTCGTGAATGTTCCAGGGCGTTGATATGAACAACAGCAATTGTAAATCCCCGTCGTTGATAGAACCTCATAGCATCAAGATTATCGTTGGTGGTGATAAGCCAGAGCCGGGTACAATTGTTGGTGCGAGCGATTTGTTGCACCCGATTGACAAGTGCCGAACCGATTCCAACATGTTTTTTGAAAGCATCGAGCGTGATTATTTCACACTGCTTGCCAATGATTTCATAAGTCACTAACCCGACTTTATTGCCCTCATCATCCAAAGCATAAAATCCTTCACATACCGCCGGATATACTTTTCTTCCCCGGCTTACAATAAAATCGGCACCCCATTGCCTGATAATATCGAGCACCCAGTTGTGTTCCGCATCTGTGACAGGGTGAATAGTGCTGTTCATATTTGGGTATGCCGTCAGGAATTTTTCCTGACGGCATTTCTCTTTTTTTATCCCATGAACGGGTAACGATAATCTTTCGGAGGGACAAAGTTCTCTTTGACTGAACGTGGTGATGTCCAGCGGAGCATATTTTGAATACCGCCGGCTTTATCGTTGGTCCCCGATGCCCGACCACCGCCGAACGGCTGCTGTCCCACAACAGCACCGGTTGGCTTATCGTTGATATAGAAATTACCAGCCGCATTGCGCAGGGTGCGCTCTGCCAGGGCAATTGCCTGCCTGTCGGTTGCGAAGATAGCTCCGGTCAGGGCGTATGGCGAAGTTTGATCACACAGATGCAAGGTTGCGGCATATTCATCGTCTTTGTAAACGTAAATAGTCACGACCGGACCGAAGATTTCTTCTTCCATCAGTTTGAAATGCGGGTCCGTGGTCAGAACGATAGTCGGCTCGATGAACCATCCTTTGGATTCATCATAATTCCCGCCACAGAGGATTTCGCAGTCGCTTGATTGTTTCGCATAGTCGATATAAGCCACAATAGAGCGGTAAGCTGATTCATCAATAATCGCATTGAAGAACACCGAGAAATCTTCCGGGTCACCCATCTTGATTGATTTCGTCTGGGTAACCAGTTTCTCCTTGATTTTGGGCCAGAGCGATTCCGGCAGGTAGCATCGTGATGATGCTGAGCATTTTTGCCCCTGGAATTCAAACGAACCGCGAACAATAGCAGTCACCAGCGCATCGACATCAGCAGTGGGATGAGCGATAATGAAATCTTTTCCGCCGGTTTCACCGACAATGCGAGGATATGCTTTGTACTTGGCAATATTTTCACCAATAGTGCGCCACATCATCTGGAAAGTAGCCGTGGAACCGGTAAAATGGATACCGGCAAGGTTTTCATTGCGCAGGACGGTATCGCCGATATCAGCACCGCGGGCAAAAATCATATTCACAACCCCTGCCGGCAAGCCGGCTTCGAGTAATATCTTCATGAGAAAATGAGAGGTAAAAGCGGCTGTCGATGCCGGTTTCCAGACCGAAACATTGCCCATAATTGCCGGAGCGGTAGGCAGGTTGCCGTTAATAGATACAAAATTAAATGGTGTGACCGCAAAGATGAACCCCTCTAACGGGCGATGGTCCAGCCGGTCCCAGATGGAGGGGGCATTGTCGGGCTGGATATCCATGATGCGCTGGGCAAAGTAACAATTGTACCGGAAAAAGTCTGCCAGTTCGCAAACGGCGTCAATTTCTGCCTGAAACACAGTCTTGGAGTGGGCAAGCATGGTGGCGGCATTTATCAGGTAGCGATAGGGGCCGGCAAGCAGATCCGCAGCTTTCAGGAATATGGCTGCCCGCTGTTCCCAGGGCATAAATGCCCATGCTTTCTGAGCTTCAAGTGCCGACTCAACCGCCATTTTCACTTCTTTGGCGCCACCCTGGTGATAGTGACCGAGTATTAGATTATGATTATGGGGAGCTCTGATTTCAACCGTATTTCCCGTCTTGACTTCTTCACCGTTGATAACCATCGGAATTTCAATCGGGCTGGCTTTCAGCTCGCCTAATGCTTTTTCAATCCCGGCACGTTCGGGAGAGCCGGGAGCATAATTCAGCACCGGTTCGTTTCTGGGAATGGGAACTCGAAACATTTGGTTTCCTCCTTCTATCTTCATGCAATTTGTATAGCAAACATATCATCAATCAGTAACGGTCATGCCGCTTTTCGCCATACCGCAACCGGACAGGTACGCTGGCAGGACATAATACACAGAAACAGGCAGGGGGGCAAGGTGCTCGTGAGTTTTTTCACAGGATTATGGCGTAAATTGTAAATGGAAATCACGGTTTGACCGGGATATCAATTTCCATCCCCATCAAGGGAAAACCTCACTTCTGGTTGCTGGCAGGGTTGTATTCCTCGGTACGGTGGCGGGTGATAACTCCGTCAACCATGTAGATAACATCCTCGGCTATATTCGTGGCATGGTCGGCAATACGTTCCAAGTTTCGGGAGATGGAGAGCATACTAATCATTTCCTGAACATTCCCGGGATTTGTTTTGATATTGTCTGCCACGATTTCATACATTTCCCGGTGAAGATTATCGATTTCATCGTCACGAGCGCAGACATCCGATGCCATGGCAGTATCCATTTTTATGAGCGCATCAATGCTGATTCTTACCATTTCCCGTGCAATTTGTGCCATACGGGGAAAATCAAGGGGGATATTAATAGATGGTCGGACAGCAAGAAAAGAACCCTGGCGGGCAATACTGACGGCGAGGTCGCCTATACGTTCGAGATCGTTGTTTATCTTTAATACGGCAATGATAAAACGCAGGTCTATGGCCACCGGCTGATGAAGAGCGAGAATTTTCAGCCCATCTTCTTCAACCTCTACTTCCATCTGGTCTATTTCCCAGTCGGCACTGACCACTTCATCGGCGAGCTTGCCATTGCGTTCGCTTATGGAACGGACCGCTTTATGAAGCTGATCTTCGACCATGGCGCTTAATGTTAATATCTTTTTGTTTAACTTTTCTATTTCTCTCTGGAAATGACGAGTCATAATCTGTGGCTCCTTTATTTATCCGAAACGACCGGTGATATAGTCCTCGGTCTTTTTTTTGCTGGGGTTGGTAAAGACATGTTTTGTTTTGTCAAATTCGATTAACTCACCCTCATAGAAAAAGGCAGTATAATCAGACACCCGTGCTGCCTGCTGCATGTTGTGGGTGACAATCACAATAGTGTACTGTTTTTTCAGTTCACCTATCAGGTCTTCTATTTTTGCCGTAGAAAGAGGATCAAGCGCTGATGCTGGTTCATCCATCAGGAGCACCTCCGGTTGTATCGCCAGGGCACGGGCAATACAGAGCCGCTGCTGCTGTCCGCCGGAAAGCATATATGCGCTTTTGTCCAACTTGTCTTTTACTTCTTCCCACAGAAAAGCACGCTTGAGGGTATCTTCGACAACATCGGTAATGAGCTGCTTGTCTTTTATCCCATTGACCCGTAATCCGTAGGCGACATTTTCGAAAACCGACTTGGGGAACGGGTTGGATTTTTGAAAGACCATTCCTACTCTTGTACGGATTGTTGATATATCTTTGATATCATTATAAATGTCGATATTGTCCAGCCGTATGATGCCGGTTAAACGGGTGTTGGGGATGGTATCATTCATACGGTTCAGGGCGCGGAGAAATGTCGATTTCCCGCACCCGGAGGGACCGATAAGGGCAGTGACTCGGTGTTCCCGAACGACAAGATTGATATCAAAGAGTGCCTGCATCTCCCCGTAAAAGAAGTTCAGGTGTTCTATGGTCATTTTGAACGGGGAGAGAGAAGTTTGCCGGGTTTCCGTTTCTCCGGGTACCGACTGGTTATCCCGGGGAACATCAATAGATAATGACTGCATAGTGTTTTTTGCTTTCGTATGAATATCTTTATGGTTCTCAGTCATATTTTCGTTTCTTTCTCAACCGCGAACGGATAAGTATTGCGGTAAAGTTCAACAAAAAAGTTAATACGAGCAGCACTAATACCGTGCCATACAGAATTGGTTTTGTCTTTTCGACATCCGGTGACTGGGTGGACATGACATAAATATGATATCCCAGTTCCATAAACTGGTCGGTGAGTTTGTCAGGGAGATATGGCAGGTAGTATGCCGCCCCGGTAAACATGATAGGGGCAACCTCACCCGCTCCCCGGCTCACTGCCAGTATGGCTCCGGTGAGAATGCCCGGCATTGCCTGTGGTAAAATAATTTTGCGGATAGTTTGCAATTTGGTCGCACCGAGGGCATAACTGGCATCTTTTATTTCACGCGGTATAATGCGTAACGCTTCTTCGGTGGAAACAATAACGACCGGCAGGGTCAACAGTGCCAGGGTGGCGGCTGCCCAGACAATTGCGGGCTGTCCCCAAACCGGTCCGCTGTCACTGTAAAACAGGGAATCAATACCGTTACCGATAAACCCGATAAAAAATCCCAGCCCGAACAATCCAAACACAATAGAAGGTACACCGGCAAGGTTGTTGATGCCGATACGTATCAGTCGGGTCATTTTCGAGGTGGGGGAAGTATATTCCTGCAGGTAGATAGCCGTTGCCACCCCGATAGGGACAGCAGCAATTGTCATAAGTATAACCAGTGCCACAGTTCCGAATATTGCCGGAAATATCCCGCCCCCTTCCATACCGTTTTCTGGAGGGCTGCTTAAAAAGTCCCAGCTAATGATATGGTAGCCGCCCAGAAAGATATTTCCCAATATGACAAAGAGAATAGCCGCAATGAGTATCACCGCCAGCATAGTCAGGCTCTTTGGAATA
>JAJRZL010000116.1 GCA_024275255.1 Candidatus Zixiibacteriota bacterium
CAACAAGGGTAAACGAATTTCCCAAGCGAAGCTCTTCATCACCGATAATCCGCATCCCCTCGGTAGAAATATCGACAAGCTGCCCCAGTGGTTCATGGGTAGTGCCGTCGATAACCGAAAACGAAGATGAGCGACAATGATGACGAACAGCAAAGTAGTCTTCAATCAGCGTTCTTTTTTCTTTTCTCTTATTCTTCATACTCACAACATGGACACGGAACAATTATGTTGCTGATATCAACCTGTTACATGCCCTGACTATTATATATCAAGTTGTACGGTATCTCAAAAACTCTATCAATATGAACTATCTTATAAAAACAACATTAAAGTGAAATTCAACAAAAAATTATACTATCCCTGCCGAACAGCTTCCTCATACGAAGTAAACCCACGCACATGTTTATGTGAGTGTAATTGTGGTTTATGAAATGCCGAATCGTCATGGATAATTCGCAACAGCTTGTCCCTTGCTTCCGGTGTTGCTAAATGAGCAATGCCCACCGCCCGCTCACCAAGACTTAGTCGCATCGGATCAAGAGCGCCGTGTTCCGTAACAATAATCACCCTGTCGGAAGGAGTAGCGGTCGTGGTAATCCCTGCCGGAGCTTTATCAACAATTTTAGAGATGCCTTCACTGGTGGTTGACTTCAACGCAATAATGGCAACCCCACCTTCAGAATACTGCACCCCACGGATAAAATCACTCTGCCCACCGACACCACTATATACTTTCCGGGCTTCAAGGGAGTCTGCCCAAATGTTACCGTGTAAATCGACACCTATGGCGCTGTTTATCGATACCATACGGGGTTGCTCAGCTATCTTGAAAACCCTGTTGGTATAATCACTGGGACGACTCTGGATTGAGCTATTCTGATGAAGCCAGTCGTATCCTTCCTGGTTCTCAGCAAGGAAAATAGAGGAAACCGAAAACTTGATGCTTTTCTTCCATCGGTTGGTCACAACACCAGCCTGAACCAACTTTCTCATGCCACCGGCAAATAATTCAGTATGAATTCCCAGGTCACCATATCCTCTTTTCAGAATAGCTGATGTTACCGCTTCCGGAACCTCACCAATACCATATTGCAGAGTAGAACCGGGTTCATTACCGGTACCGTCTTTGATAAATAACGATGCGATGATTTCACCTATCCGAATAGCGGCATCATCAGGCTCCCGAACCGGACTTAACGGCAACGGATAGTCGGACTCGACCAAGTAATCAATGTACCGCTCAGGAATAGTTGTACCGAGTACAAACGGCATCTGTTTATTACGCTCTGCAATAATCACCCCTTTTTTCTTTCTGGTGGCTTCAATAGCAGCCAGAACCCCTTCTACCGTTGTACCTAAACTATAATTTCCCCCGTGGTCAGGACCGCTCACCGAAAGCAACACCACATCTACCCCGCTTTGCTCCTTGATAAAAAGGGGAATATCTGAAAGGTGCATCGGATGGTATTTTGCACAGCCAGTATTCACTGCATTTCTGGTAATATGACTGTTAAAAATGACTCGATGGGTAATGCGTCGACAGCAACGTTCTTCAAAAAGTGGCTTTATTCTATCTCCAAGCAGGAGAACGCTAAATATATCTATATCACAAATAGCCTTATCATTTGCTATCTGCTCCAACAGAACCTGAGGAGTGGCAGCATTACCGGAAGTATAAACCAGGCTTCCGGGTTTAAAAACCGAAGGATTTATTGCTTCCGAGACATGTGATACTCTTTTCATACAGCTTTCTTATTATCCTGTTACGAAAGTCTAAACAAATACCAACACTTCAGTGAACCCGTAACCCGGCAATTTTGACCGCTCCCCGATGATAGCCGTCAGGGAACAATTGCTCCAGTTCTTCCAGCTCCATATCGTTATCTTTGCAGGTCTCAAAAATGGTAGGAACCATGTTACGCTCTTTATATACTTTTCGGAGATAGTAAATAACTTTCCAGTGTTTTTCTGTTAAATAATCAGGCATTTTTAATGCATACGCCAAACGCAGTGCAAAGTTTTCATCCCATTCATCCGGATTCAGTAAAAATCCCTGGGCATCGGTATGATACCCTTTGTTGCCGTATTTCCAGGATAACTGGCGAAAATTTTCTTTCATCCAGTAATCCTGCATAAAGCATTCCCGGTAAGTTACTCCGGCAATCTTACATACTCCCCGGAGGTATCCTTTTGGGAACAGCTTTTCCAAATTCCCCAGCCCAAGATGATTTTCTTTTGCAGCAACATAAACTAACGGGCAGCGTCCGATAACCTGAAAATTATGACGAATAAAGTAGATAACCTTCCAGTGGGCTTCCGTCAGCTCCTCTATACCAACTTCCTTAGCTTTTGCCCGTGCAAAATCCTCATCCCACTGCAGCGGATCGAGCAAATACCCTTCATTATCGACCCGGTATTTCTTATCACCAATCTTAAATGTCGCCATTCGCCAATTTACTTTTGTTCATACATTTACTACAAACTATACATAATGTATATTGTGAAGAATTTCGCAAGTTAATTTTCGATTTATTTTTCACCTAATGCTTATAATCTGTTGAACTGTAATGGAATCTATCTCACCCCATAATATACTGGGGGGCGGGGTCGAACCGCCGACCTCCTGATCCACAGTCAGGCGCTCTAACCATCTGAGCTACCCCAGCTTTCAA
>JAJRZL010000117.1 GCA_024275255.1 Candidatus Zixiibacteriota bacterium
ACCCGCAGACATTTACAAGCAACGGCTTATGCTTAATACTACCAGAAGACTGAATCGGTTTGAGAACAAAATCTCGTCTCTGAGCCGGAACAAAAGTTTCCACTTCCCGCATTGCAGGCAGATATGACAATGTCGTCACCGGCTCCGGCTTTGATTCTTGAACCCGCTCCTCTCCCAACATTGCCGGGAATGATGAAAACCCGCAGATATTTTCAAGCAACGGTCGGTGTGTAACAATACCAGAGGACTGAATCGGTTTGAGAACAAAGTCGCGTTTTTGCGCCGGAACAAAAGTTTCCACTTCCCGCATTGCAGGCAGGTATGACAATGTCGTCACCGGCTCCGGCTTTGATTCTTGAACCCGCTCCTCTCCCAACATTGCCGGGAACGAGGAAAACCCGCAGACATTTACAAGCAACGGCTTATGCTTAATACTACCAGAAGACTGAATCGGTTTGAGAACAAAGTCGCGTTTTTGCGCCGGAATGAAAGTCTCCACTGTCCGCATTGCTGGAAGATACGACAATGTCGTCTCCGGTTCGGGCTTTGATTCTTGAACCTGTTCCTCTCCCAACATTGCCGGTGATGACGAGAATCCTGTGACAGGTTGAGTGAATGAATGGCGTCTGGAATATACCGGGCATAATGTCCCTATTGGTTTAAGGATAAAGCTGCGTTTCTGAACAGAGCGGCCGGTTTCACCTGTCTCCATCTTGGGAAGATAGGAAAAACCGGACTGACGGGTTTCACCTTGCTTTTGTTCAGGAGGTATATCGGCAGAATATCCCGAAATTATACCGACATCATTATCATCATCCATACGCGGCAACGGGGCTTTTACTCGTTCAATACTGATTTCCTCAAGTGTTTTCAGGGCATCGATTGCCGACTGATACCGACGGGCAGGGTTTTTCTCCACTAAGCGCGATGCCCATTCGGAAAACTCCACTGAAATATCATCCATCACCTGGTACAAAAACGGCGCTGAGCGGTCAGAGCTGCAATGCCACAACAACCACCGGTTATTGATAGCTTTCATCCCCTCGAACCCCTCGTACACTTCTGGGAATGCTTCCCGCAGTTTGCTCTTTCCCAGCACCATGCGATAAAGAACCATTCCAAGAGAATACAAATCACTCGATGCTCCGATATTTTCCTGGTCCCCCAGAATTACTTCCGGCGCCATGTACTGTGGTGTCCAGGCATCGAGATTAGTTCCGGTCATCGACTGCGCCACACCAAAATCACCCAGCCGCACAGAGCCATCCCGCTCGAGAAAAATATTTTCCGGTTTGACATCAAGATGAAGCACATGCTCGCTATGAATATCATGCAACCCCAACAGACAGTCATGCATCCACCCCACAACCACCTCCGGGGCGACCGGTTCCCAGTACCGGCTGAGAGAACTGTCCATCAACTCCAGCACAAGGTACAGGTTCCCGTCGATAACAAAACTATCATACAGAGTAATAAGGTGGTTGCTGTTGAGCTTGGCATGAACGGCAATATTTTGTTCACACCGCTTGATAAAATCCCCATTCTCCAATGTTCCAAAAATATGTTTAACCGCGACTCCCCGCTTTAATCTCCTGTCAAAAGCAAGAAATACTTCTGTCGCTCCCCCACGACCAAGACTGCGGCGCAATTCATAACGATCGCCAAGCAGACCAAACTGGTGTTGATTCTCAGTCAGCATTGCACAGTTAACCCTGAATTTTTTCCTATCATGATACCTCAAGCTTCATCCTGAAGCCTACCTGTCATGCCATCATTTCATTGTCAATCATCAGGCTCGCCGGTCTTCCCCGGCAGCAGGTGTGTTAATAAGTTGACTATCCGAGTGGACCAATTATTACCACCGGGCTGACCAAGCTTACACACCCGATAATACAATTACACAAATCAGAATGTCAACATAGTGTTTTTATCTGATGAAGTTTTTTTCATAAATTATTCTCCTGACACATTCCCAATGGCAACCGTCATGGTATGCTTATTTACACTCCCGGTTTCAACTGTTACTTTTTATTAAAAACAAAATCGTTTTCATATGGATTGTCGATTCGCTAAAAAATGAACAGGGTAATATAGATTGACCGACAGAGTTGAAACTTCCCCCTCGCTTTGTACCCGTATAAAATCATATCATAGTAAGCCACACAGTGGACACTATCTCTTATTTGATTGTAATGCAACAGGTTTGGTAAGTACATGCTTGTTCGCATACATGCCCTGTATCAGGGAACCAGACAAAAAAGCTTGCCGGACAGCATATTATAGCGTATTGTCAGGTAACTTACTTTGAATAACATAATACCTGTTTGTTACTGCATTGAAATATAACAAACGATAAAACAATAGTGATGATATCCGGAGGGTTATGATGAAAACAAAGAGCCTGCTTTTGTTATTGCTAATGATATGTATTCTCATCTCAACAGGGTACAGCACCGAATGGAAAGGAAAAATAGGGTTTGGCATTCGAGGACCATTCTTTGCCCCGCTTTTCGATGGCTCTGATTTCATGTATTATGACAACTCATACGAGCCGTACTCTATGGGTCTTAATATAAGCGGTGAAATCCGGTATGGAATTACCAACAACCTGGTAGCGAATCTCTCTGTCGGATATGCCTCCACCTATGATGATACTACTGCCACCAGTGACCGCTCGTTTACCATAGTCAGTTCCAAAAATGCCGCCTCCCGGTTGGAGGGGGTGTTGTTCGGTTTGACCGGAAGTTACTATTTCCGTATCGACAAGCGTACCCAGCCATTTGTGTTAGCCGGTTTCGGTATTGACTACTGGCGCGTAAACCGGCGTATTTTACAAACAGGTCATAGTGTATATGACGTGGTAGATTTCAACCTGAAAATCGGAACAGGAGTCAGCTACTGGCTGAATGACAACTTCACGGTCGATGGCCAACTTCGTTTCACGTATGAAATCGCCAATATCTCGACTGATATCGACCCTGGAACGTATGGTCCGGGAGACTGGAGTGACGGTTCCACCCGACCATTTCGAGGATATATCGAACCGGCAATAGGGTTGACATACTATTTCGGGGGAGGACCCGACAGCGACCATGATGGTGTCAGTGATAAAAAAGACCGCTGCCCAGATACCCCGTTAGGTGCTGAGGTTGACAATCACGGCTGCCCGTTGGATTATGATGGCGATGGTGTCTTTAACGGACTGGACAGATGTATGGGAACTCCACGGGGAGCAATTGTTGATACTACCGGTTGTCCGAAAGACAGCGATAATGACGGTGTTTTCGATGGCATTGACAAATGCCCGGGGACACCATCAAATGTTACCGTTGATGGCTTTGGATGCCCGCTTGACACCGACCATGACGGAGTCCCAGATTACCAGGACAGATGCCCCGACACTCCCGCCGGTGCGTCGGTTGATAATCATGGCTGCCCGCTCGACTCCGACAACGATGGTGTGCCGGACTATCTTGACAAGTGTCCCAACACCCCAGCCGGTGCTACCGTGGCTGAAAATGGCTGCCCGTATGATGCTGATTTCGATGGTGTCCCGGATAGCGTCGATCAGTGCCTTGGTACTCCACCCGGCGTCAAAGTTGACAACAATGGCTGTCCAATTGCCAAACGGATAACATCCAAGATAACCCTCAGCGACAATGTCAAATATGCTTCGGGTTCGTTTACTCTAAGCGACAATGCCAAGACTGTCCTTGATGGCATTGCAGAATCTATGAAAGCATACCCGGATATCAAAATCAAGATAAGCGGGTTCTGTGATTCTCAGGGTTCGGAAAGCTATAACCTGATCCTCTCCCAAAACCGCGCCGAAGCAGTGATGACCTATCTTCACGAGAAAGGTATCCCCCTTGACCGGATGGTCGCCAGGGGATATGGCGAGGATCCCCGGTACTTTATCGCCGATAACAGCACCCCGGAAGGTCGGGCAAAAAACCGACGGGTGGAAATAGAGACAATAACCGAATAAAAACACTATGCAGTAAAAATACAGGGGCAGGGAATTTTAACCTTGCCCCTGTTTCCATATCATCACTATCGTATATACTCATAAAGTGCAAAATGTTGGAGTAGCAATATGGGAATAAAGAAAACCTTACTATTGATAATCCTTGTCCTGTTGGTTGTGTTCATCGCCCAAAACACCCAGGTTGTTACCGTACGCTTTTTACTATGGGAAAAAGCCGTATCGCTGGTCATTCTCATTCCGTTGTTGACCATTATCGGTATGGCAATCGGCTTTATTCTCGACTGGCGGATGAATAAAAAAAAGTCACAAAAAAAGAATAAGGATTCGATAATTCCGCCCCTGGGTTCCGAAGATTCCTTGAAATAAGCTGCTACATTGACTTCTTCCGGCAGGAAAACCATCGAACACGGCAACTTATATCTTTTAGGATATCAGCATTAATCTCCAAACAAAGTTTTGACATTGACACTTTTTCGTTGCTTACTATCACCTTATGAATACACCAGTAACAAGCAAACGAAAAACCTTGCTGGCTGATATCGGGCT
>JAJRZL010000118.1 GCA_024275255.1 Candidatus Zixiibacteriota bacterium
GTTATATTCTTGTTGCCCTGGTTGAGTGACACGTACAAGGAATTGATTTCTCTGGAAATGGGAGTTTTTTTCCGTATTCCGGTTTTTTATGAAACCTATTTGGGGAGCTTGTCAAACTTTGCCCGGGTTTTATTAATCAAACGATTCATGGCATCATCGAACCGCTTTTCATCAAAATACAATCCGTTTGATTTCTGATACAGAGGACAGTCTATTTTGTACCCGAAACAATTCAGGCTCTCGGCAAGATAACATACCCTGATATATGAACAGCGCTCTGCACGTTTGGGAACAGTAAACCTGGACATATTCATTGTATCGGTTGAGATTTTCAAATTTTGAGAAAGAAGTTTATAAATGTAATAAATGTTCTGCCAGTAACTTGTTTCTACCAAATCCTGCAAATAAACTCACTTTTGCCAGTGGCATCCTTAAAAACCGGTTGCCAAAATGGTCATTCGAAGTTATATTTTATTTACTAAAATTGCTGGCAAGACAATAACTTACACTTGTCGGCAGGACCAACATTTTACAACTTTGAGGTTATTACACTCTTTCTTGTTCAAGTTGTACGTTTTTTGCTTCGATACTGTTATATAAAGAGAGGAATAGCTATGTCCAGAACGATTTTATATAACCTGACAATCGTAATTTTGCTTCTGAATGTTCCGGTATTTGCAGATGGCAACGGGATTGATCCCGGTACACCGGATACAGTGTCCATCGATTCGGTTGTATCATATACCAATGGAGTTGGGATTGTCCCTATCAACTTTTACAATGATGAGCCACTCGCCGGTATAGAAGTTACCCTCATATATGATTCCCCTGATGTTCAAATTGACTCTTTTTCCTTTGCCGGAGGACGGGTCGAAAGTGTGAATCTCAAGGGGATGTTTTACCATGGGGATACGGTATCAATCTATTGTTTTCCGACCAGTATTCCCCCTATTCCGGCAGGAAGCGGGCTATTGGGGAACCTGCATTTTTCTTACAATTTGAATATCAGTCCTCAACTGGTAACTATCGACACCATTACCATTCTGGTAGATGATATTGAATATGCCACACGATTTTCCGATGCGCTTTCCAATGATTTTACTCCGCAATTTCAAAAGGGTTACCTTGATATCAAACAGGCATTCGGTTGCTGTGTCGGTATGCGTGGAAATGTTGATAATGGCCCCGATGAGCTTCCCAATGTTTCCGACCTGACATATTTGATTGCCTACCTGTTCCAGGGCGGACCTCCTGCTGATTGTCCAACCGAGGCTGATGTTGATGGTGTAGGCGGACCGGAACCGAATGTGGCGGATGTTACCTATCTGGTGTCATTCCTCTTTCAGGGCGGTCCCGACCCGGCTCCCTGTCAATAAGAGCTGGATAAATATTCACAAAAAACCAGTCTTACCCTTGGCAAGTCTGGTTTTTTATTTGGGGCATTACCTGGTAGATACCTGAGAAATGCTTATCCGGTATGAGCATCCAATTCCAGTTCGCGAAGACGCTTTCGGACTTCGGAGATAAACGGGTAGTTCGGATATTTCTCCAACAAGATTTTGTAAATGCTTTTCCCTTCTTCCAGATTCTCCGGTTTCGTCAACATCATATCTGCTTTCATCTTCAAGCCATAGGGAAGGTAGTAAGAATCGGGGTACATGTTAGACAACTTGTTAACCATTTCCAGAGCCAAAGCGGAATCAAATTGTTTCAAGTACATATCCGCCATCATATATAAAGCAACATCACCCAGCACCGAACCGGAATCAGCGGCAACAGTCTGCAAAGCCGCAATACTTGAATCGACCTGCCGTTTCTCCAGAAAGAACCGTGCCCGGGCATACTGTTGTAATATTCCCGGCTGCTCTGCTGACTGTTCGATAATCATGAGCAAACGCAACGCATCGTTGACATAAAACCCACGAGGATAATCGACCAGAAGCTTGTTCAAGCCCACCTTACAGGTATCAAACTTATTTTCGAAAAAGTCTATCAATGCGAGGTAATAATCCACTTCTTCTTTGGCATCGACATTAAGGCGTTTCCCTGCGAGCCGGGCAAATTGTTTCCGGGCTTCATCCAGTTTGTCTTGCCGGAGATAACAATGCGGTATTGCCAGTATCGAGTTCATATACCCCATTCCCCGGGGATAACTGTTTACCACAGAATCAAACATGGTCAGGGCTGCCGGGTAGTCGTATAAATAATTGAGATAGATGTTGCCGATCTGATACCCAGCTTCTGCCTTGTCCTGTGTACTGGGAAACGTGGTAATAATGGAATCATACACAGTAATAGCCTCGTTATACCTTCCTAATTGTGTCAGGACATCGGCATAGATAAAGAATGCCCCCGAGAATACCGGTTTATCTCCGTACTTATTGATAATCAACCGGGCGACTTCCATTGCCTGTTTATACATTTTTCGGCTTTGACACATACGCAGGTGCTGCATCAGGTAGTCACCGTTCCCGCCCTCCAGCGAATCCCGGAGTAAGGCATATTTCAAGGCATCATCAGTCCGGTTCACACTCAGGTAGTATGCAGATAACACGCGAGCGCCATCAGCCTGTGGGTCATGCTGCAACAATTCGAGAAGGGTTTGCTCTACTTCCTTTGAAGATTCCGGGAAATTCAATAAGGTAATCAGTTTATTCTCCGCATTCACCCCCACTCGTGAAGTATCCCGCATTGCCACGTAGAACTCTCCTGCAGCTTCGCGGTACTTACGTTCTCCCTCATAAATAACACCAGCCTCAAAAGCAAACAAAGCCGTATCCGCTTTTTCGGTACGTAATTGTTGAATAATGTCGATTGCTTCAGTATCAAAACCATGCGCCTGCATACTCTTGATAATATGTAAATACTGAACCGTATCCTTATTTCTAATACGTTCGATAGCTTCGTTATATGCCGTTGCGGCGGCATCGTGTTGCCCCTGTCGGGCAAGCGCTTCGGCGAGATACATCCGGTAGGCATAGCTTGTCGGAGTTCGTTCAATAAGCCGACGGATAAGCAGTTCCGATTTCCCATATTGCCCTATCTGGTCATAACAATTACGAAGCAGGTTGATAACTACGGGGTTATCAGGTTGCTTTTCGTAAATTGTTTCCAGCAGAGCGGCGGCTCCCTCATAGTTGCGCTGGCGAATTAACTGACGTGCTACGGTCATTTTATGGTCAATTTCCGAAGTCGGTTTCTTTTTCTGAGGAACCAGTTGTAATCCCGCGGGAGGTTTTTCAGCATTAACAGGAGAAACCATCCCCGTTAAGATAATAACAAGCAATATAAAGAATAACCCGGTCGATATCTCAGACACATGTCTCACTACTTCGTCGTACCTCCCTGCTGCAGATCGTTGCGTTGTGATTCAACTTTCAATAACGCCTTGAAATATGCTTTTATTTGTTCCTCATATTGCGGCGGGTAACCATCACCAAGATACCGTCGCAAACGATCCTCAAGTTTCGTTCTGTCATTTAAGAGTTCCGCCGGCAGACTGGGAGGAACAGCAAACAACTGTTCTGTTGCTGTTTTTGCTTTCCGCTGGTTGGTGAAATCTTTTCGCTGAAGCGAACGGCTCGCCTGAAGCATCCGGGAGTAAATCCGCAGTTGTCGTTCGGTTGTCTCTGGTCCGACCTCACCATCGGCAAGGTCCTCTTCCACTTTTTTCATTTCCCTGGCAATATCTTCCAACCGACCGAGCACCTGACGAGACTGTCCGAACTCATCGGCAAGTTCCTGCAATGATTTTCGTATCGCGCCTTGTTCTCCTGCCAGACGCTTCAATCCTTCACGGGCTTTTTGGCTCATACTGCTCGGATTAAAGGAAGGATTATTGCACTGGCTCTTTGTTTGCTGGTTCAGCTTGTTCTGTTTGTTGCACAAAGATTCGAGTTTCGAGATATTCTTATTACAATTACCTCCTTTGTCGCACTGTTTTTGTTTGTCCAGTGATTCCATCAGGCGTAAGGATACTTTATTCAAATCAACCATTGCATCGCGTTGCGACCTGATAGCCTGCCCACTTTTTCTTGCAGCAAAACCATCAGTTGCCAATTCCATGCTTTGGGTAGCCTGGTTTATCAGCATTTGCAATTCTGATGCAATAAACGGTGTCGCTTGTGCCAATTCCGTTATTCTTTTTTTCAAGCCGGCACAAGCACTTACCAAATCCTGTTGTGTTGTTGCCATTTCACGAGCCGATAAACTGTTGGGGCTGGTTTCGGCAGCTTTACGAATCAATTCTTCCTGTTTCTCCGAGAGCACGTTGGCATCTTCAATCGCCATCCGCATCTCTTTTTTGACTTTGTCATCCTGCCCGCCGGTCATCGCCATCAACTGTTGTTGCATGTTATCAAGCATTTGCGCAAGTTTACTTTCCGAAGTTTTCCCTTCACTTGCTGCCTGCTGTTTCTGCTGTTGCTTGAGGGCATCGGTCATATTCTGCATATTTTTATCGGCATCGGTCTGCTCCACAGCTTTCATAAACTCCTGCCCCTCTTTTGAAGACTCCATTTCCGCTTCCTGCATGAGCTTTCGGAGTTCTTCAACCTCCTTTTTCAATCCTTCCATTCCTTTTTTCACTTCCTGCTCGCTGCTGCTGAGTGA
>JAJRZL010000119.1 GCA_024275255.1 Candidatus Zixiibacteriota bacterium
GCAACAGGAGCTTCATATCAAGTAAAACGCGGGTAAATAAAAAACGGGCAGGATTATTGCTAATCCTGCCCAACGCAGGGCTGTCTCGGTAAGAGACAGAGGGGGGTCTTTTATGAGCTAACTAAATCTCAGTATCTAACTCTTATAACAATAAGATAATGAAAAAGGTTCACGTGACAAGAAAAAAACACGTATTATTTTATTATTAGACATAACTTGTTTTATAGCAAATAAATAACCGGCCCATGACTGACGTCTGGACCGGTTTTTCAATATCCGGCAAAGGCGGGGTGACTCTGCCGGATATATCCTTAGAGGTACAAGGAGGATTAAAACCCTTCTTCATAGTCGCTTCGGTCGGTACTGAAGTCGTTACAACGCAGTTTCCAGCGTCCCTGGAAGAAACCACCCTGATAGTTTGGAGCGCTTCTGTAACGTCCTTTCAGAACACCGATTTCTTCACGACCGGCATTGTATATCTTACCGGCAAACCATCCGCCGGCATGACGGACAGCCTCAGGGTTGGCATGTGGTGACGGTCGCTGACCATAGATACCTTTCAGGAATCCCTCGAACTCACCATTTGATGAAATCCACTTTCCAAAGAAGACATTCAAACCACTGCTGTTTTTTCCATAGGTTCCTTTCAGGTATCCGGTGATTGTGCCGACACGGTTCATCCAGACACCCTGGAACTCACCCTCGCCTTCTTCATCAAAACCCCAGGTTCCGGCGAGGAAACCACGCGGGCAGGGAACCCGGTCGAGCCGGAAGGCATGGAACGCAACGGCGTTGGAATCGGCATCATCAAGATAGACTATCGTATCGAGGGCAACCAGTTCGCTGAGGGTGAACGTACGGCTGTAAGGTCCGGTTTCAAACGCAACTGTTACTGTGGATAGATCGGGAAGAATGGTATCGACTACCGGCACCAGGGTGGTGTCATTGTTTTCGTCCACTTCTTCAACCCAGGTGGTGTCATAGGTGGGGGGAACAAACAGGTCAACAGCGATACCGTCATTGTGAACGGTGGTGTATGATACCCATTCGATAACTTTGCGATCGGTGCGAGTGGGAATATAATCCTGACCAAGCTCAAAGTGAATGACCCGGCGGATAATTTCCGCTCCTTCGGAGATTGTCAAAGAACCGGACCAGTCGGTTACATCGGTAACACTGGAATCATAACGAAGCTGGCCCCAGAGAATCCGCATGTGGTAATACTCGGCATTTGGTTCCTGAACAATCGTGCTTACATCGGGGGAAACAAGCATCGGATCGTCGTATTCTTCGTTTGCTCCGGCTTCATCCAGTAATTCATCCTGACCAAATCCGGGAGATTCCGGGGTGGCGGTATATCCGCCAAACTCGTCATCGAGATTGACTTCATTATTGAGATTGGGGTCGGCAGCATTGTCTGAGCACCCCACCGCCCAGAACAGAAGTGCAACTACCAACAGGGGGAAGAGAAGTTTGCGTGCCATGGTTTGTGTCTCCTTTCGAAAACAGGTTAATTAGTTCAATTCTTGTCATGTCTGGGCAACATAGTATCAAGCAATGTGCCAATTGTGGCTGCGAGGTTGTATTATAGTGGAACACAACGGGTTAGCTTTGTGGTGGTGGGGTTAGATGGTTGGTTTTTGTGTACCTGTTGGTACATCAGCGCCCTTCCTGCTCCACGAGGTACAGGAGGGCTGGGGGGGAGCAGTATTATTATTTATTGAATTATCGTGATATTGTAACGGTGTTTTATTAACTATATATATATCAATTATATAACATTACTTCCGATATATATACAATGTATATAGTAAATGTAATTAGTTTACATATTGATGGCGAAATAAAAAAGTGAAACAATTTTATATTAAAATGTGTATAGTATATGTATATTACTGGTAAAGACTATATATATTATTTATAAGTTTTGAAAATAACTGTGGGAAAGCAGATGGAAATATATGAACTTGTAAAGCCTGCAACTGTGAGCAATGAGGTAATAATCCAAAAGCTTGAAAAATATATTGATGAACTGCCTTCTTATATTGAAAAAGCAAACAGTCCCCAGTATCTATTTTGGGATAAAATAAGATATTTACCAAGGCCAAAGGGAATAACAGCCGAAGAATTCTGGGGAATTATTAAGCTTCTACGTAGTAGCATTTTTGTTAGCAGAGAAAAAACACCAATTAAAGATATTCATGGTAATCATTTTACTTGGCAACATCTCCCAGATATGAGTTCGTTTTTACATGAAGTAGATATGCAGTTAGGTGGTATTATTGAAACTGACATTATCAATATCAATGATCAAACTGCACGTCAAAAGTTTATCAGCCGTGGAATAATGGAGGAAGCTATAGCATCATCTCAGCTTGAAGGGGCGCATACTACCCGGAAAGTAGCGAAAAGGATACTTCTTGAAAAGCGAAAGCCCAGAAATAAATCAGAACAAATGATTATCAACAACTATCAGGCTATGCTTTATGTAGAAGATGACCTGAAAAATCAAGAACTAAGTCTTGAACTATTACTGAGATTACATTCAATTATTACAGAAGGCATCCTTAAGCCAGATGATATAGGGAGATTTCGTAGAAATAAAGATCGCATTATGGTAAACGATCCTGTTACGAATATAATATATCATATTCCTCCACCCGAGAACTTCCTTATAAAATCACTCGAGCGTTTTTTACAATATGCCAATGATAAATTAGACAAAGGTATCTTTGTACATCCTTTGATAAAAGCAATTATCCTGCATTTTTGGGTTGGCTACCTTCATCCTTTTGTCGATGGGAACGGGCGTATTGCCAGAATTATATTTTACTGGTATCTTCTACGTAAGGGATACTGGGCTTTTTCATATCTCCCTATTTCTCGTATTATCCGCAAATCACCGGTGCAGTACCGGGAAGCTTATACCTATTCTGAACAAGACGATAATGATTTAACGTATTTCATAGATTATAATATCCGTAAAATTAGACAAGCCATGCGGGAATTTGAGGAATACTGTAATAGAAAAGTTCAGGAAAACAGTAAGATGGCACGTATCACCCAATCAAAGTATAATTTTAACGAACGTCAAATACAGCTCCTACGATATCTGTATAAAAACCCCAGTGCAACAACTTCCATAAGAACACATTCACAAGTTTACAACATTACAAGAATAACAGCTCGAAAAGATTTGGAAAAACTGGAACAGGAAGGTTTTCTCACTTCACAAAAGGTTGGAAGAGAAAGACCATTCAAAGGGACGGATAAAGTACATAAGTTGTTTGCATAACAGGGGATTTTCTACTATCCCTCTCGTTAAACGAAAGTGAAAGTATTTTCCTCTGTCAATGTTATTACCCCTCATCCAGCACCTTTGATATGAATCCCCCGTGTTTTTCCAGGAGTTGGGTGGCTTGATGATAGGAGCAGTGGCGTTTGTGCATCACGATAGCAACTTTCACTGAGCCATGAGCATCATTGAGCAATGTATCCGCCTGCTCAAAATCAAGCTGCAACAGTTCCATCAGGATTTTTCGGGACCGCGCTGTAAGTTTGTCCGACCAGGCTTGCAGATCAACCATTAGATTGCCGTACGTTTTACCTAACAAGACCATGGCAGTAGTGGAAATCATGTTTAAGGTCATTTTCTGGGCAGTGCCGGATTTCATACGGGTAGAGCCGGTAATAGCTTCCGGTCCTACCGGCAAAGCGATAATGACATCAATCCCCGGAGGAACGTTGTCCGGTTTGTTGCAAATGACAAAAGCGGTTTTGGCTCCAATTTCGATAGCGTAGCGAAGCCCTGCCTGGGTGTATGGAGTCCGTACCGATGCCGCCAGTCCGATGACAAAATCTTGTGATGACAATCCATGTGATTTGAGGTCGTTGACAGCATCTTCTTCCTTGTCTTCCGCCCCTTCACTGGACATCACCAACGTATCATATCCTCCGGAAATCAGCCCTGTTATCTGTCCGGGCTTCGTACCGAACGTGGGCGGGCATTCCGCGGCATCGAGCACCCCCAGTCTTCCCGATGTTCCGGCACCGATATAAAAAATCCGTCCTCCCGTACGTAAGGTTTCTGCAAACAGTTCCGCCGCTTGTGCTATTTCCGGAAGCGCTTGTCTGACAATACCGGCTACTTTCTGATCTTCATCGTTAATTTTTCGGGCTATTTCTATTGCCGGAAGACGGTCGATTTCGATAGTGTTCGGGTTTATTTGCTCTGTGGTAAGATGAGAAAGTTCCTGTAATAGTTTCTTATGGTTAATCATAGGCATATAGTAGCCTATGCAGTACGGTTATTCAATAAAAAAGATAAATGGAGAGGGAAAATGCTATTCAGCAATAACCCGCATGGAATCATACTCGGTGACAACCACCGAGCCGACTCTGCCAGTGAAATCTTTTTCATCAATATTGTCACTAAGCTGACTGGGTAGCGGAACCGGCAGTATTGTAGAAGATAACGCACTATCCGGACTGCCACTGAAAGCATAGACATATATGTAGTACCAGCCGGTGTCCGGTTCCTCACCTTGGAGGGTATATTTAACAAAAGCACTGTCGTTGAATGTTTCCGAGGTTGCTCCAGAGGTTACATACTGGCTATATCCGGCACCGGTATAGGCTTCGACTGTTTTGACTGCTGCTATGATATACCCCAATGTCCCGGCAGAACCAAACCAATTGAGCCGTACGCGGTCATTGGCAAATTTTTGCCGAGTACCGGGAACGGTCGCCGAATAGTCGATACTGAAATCAGCCGGTACAATACTGGTAACGGTTTCGTTGAAGAATGTAGAATCTGTTGCTTCATAGTCAACTAACGTGCTGGTGGTTGTGCTGGAGTGGTTTTTACTGTGTGTATATACTCCACCGGTAACGGTCAGGGTGTCACCATCGACAATGATAGTTCCATCTGTCAAAGTGGAATCATTGCGGGTGAACAAAACAGAGGTGTATGTCATATCGGTGTTCAAATCGTTGACCAGCACCCCTCTCAGACGGTAATGATTATCCTTGGGGCCATTGCCCGTTCCTGAACTTCCATTGCATCCAGCAAAAATGACAAAAGCCATTGTGCCTGTAGCGAGTACCGCAAGTACTGATTTGTAAAGATGATTCCTTTCCATATCCTGTATATCGGTATTTATACCATTATTTCTTAGATATAGGTTCATATATTTTTTACCGGATAGAGCTGCCGGCAGCCGATTTTTTCTGCTCTTTTAGATGGGAGATTCGTTATATTATCCGGGTATGGAAAAACACAAGGAAAAGACTATCAGTCTCCAAACGGTCGGCTGCCGTCTGAATCAGTATGAAACGGAAAAAATGGCAGCGGAATTGTATCCCTTTGGGTTTCGACGGGCAGAAAAAGGGGAACCTGCAGATCTGACAATAATCAACACCTGCACTGTTACCCACCGTGCCGATTCCGACTGCCGGTATCTTATCCGGCGGGCAGCCCGACAGAACCCGAACGGAAGAATCGTTGTTGTCGGCTGTTATGTTGACCATGAACCGGAACGGATAGCCGGAATGGAAGCAGTGGATGTTATTGTCCGCAACAGCGAGAAAAATGATATAGCAACAATTCTCCCCCGCAAACTCCCCGATCTGTTTGACCACGAGCCGGACAAGAGCTGTTCCACTGCTATTGCTGATTTCCATGACCGCAACCGGGCATGGCTGAAAATCTCCGATGGCTGCAACCAGTGGTGCTCATTTTGTATAATCACTATTGTCAGGGGACGCTTAACCAACAGACCTGCAAGAGAGTTGATTGACGAGATAAACAGCCTTGTCGTCCACGGATACCGGGAGCTTGTCCTGACCGGGGTCAATATGGGCTACTACCATGACAAAGCTCACGAGCCGAAAGTGAAAAACCTTGCCGAGCTGTGCAAAATGATTATGCGTGAGACAGATTTGTACCGCATGCGTTTGTCATCAATAGAACCCCAGGCAATTACTGAAGAATTTGTGGCGATGTATGCCGATTCCGGTGGTCGTATTTGTCGGCATTTTCACCTGCCTTTACAGTCGGCTTCATCACGTATCCTGCGCCAGATGCGCCGTCCGTATAACCAGGCAATGTATATCAAGCGGGTAACAGATTTGAAAAATGCCGTTCCCGATACTATTGTCGGTGCTGATGTTATTGTCGGATTTCCGGGAGAGACAGAGGAAGATTTCAGCCGGACCCGTCGTTTGTGCGAGTCGGGGTTGATAGATTATCTCCATGTATTTAGCTATTCTGACCGTCCGGGAACCGATGCTGCCACTATGCCTAATAAAATCAACCCAGAGGTTATTCGGAAGCGCAATACGATTCTCACCCGGATTTCCAATCACTGGCGGACTGAATCCCATTACCGGCAGATTGGAAAAACTCTTGAAGTTATCTCGGAGATGAAAAGCAATGTCGATGGCTCCCATTATGCTATTTCCGATAATTACCTCCGGGTAAAACTTCCTCCTGAAATTGACAGCGGGAAGGAGATAGTAAAAATACAGGTAACGGCTGCCAATGAGAAATACCTTGAGGGGAACAGTATTACATAGTAGAAGTTTTTATATCATTTTTCCATTTGAAAATATTTTTTGTTGAAAGTTTTGGTGGCACACCCCTTGGGGTGTTGAAAAAGAGGATTTATTGTGGTCATGGTTCGACTCCGCTCACCATGACATACTTGAACGACTATGACATATTGAAAAACCATGACATATTGAACAACAATGTCTTTCGGGTCACCCTGAGCAGAGTCGAAGGGTGCTTGCAAGAAAGCATTGAGGTTTTTCAACAAGCCCCTTGGGTGTGTTTACTGTTCCTCTTACACAGATCAAGCAGCAAATGGAATAGTCTCTCACCGCAAGCGGTGAGTCACCCAACAATATAAATCATCATGTCGGGTTTCTCATCAGCTTACAGCGATTCAGTACACCGACCTACGAAACTTGACTGGTAATTGTAAAAACAGCCTATGGCTGTGTCACCCCTGCGAAAGCAGGGGTCCAGTATCCTTTTGATGAAAAGCTGGATTCCCGCTTTCGCGGGAATGACATAGGCGATAAATCAGAATAACATAGGCGATAAATCAGAATAACATAGGCGATAAATCAGAATAACATAGGTGATAAAACAGAATGACAGAGGTGAAAGAACAGAATGACAGAGGTGAAAGAACAGAATGACAGAGGCGATAAAACAGAATGACAAAGGCGATAGCACAGAATAACATAGGTGATAAATCAGAATGACAAAGGGATAAAACAGAATGACAAAGGGAAAAAACAGAATGCAAAGGGAAAAACTGACAGCATAACAAAAAAACTCACAAAGGTTGATGACTGTCAATTCAATTATTGCTTAGTATATATACCCCAAGGATTACTCTCCCCCTAATCCACCCGTCTGGGGTTGTTCCAGAGGAAGCGGGTCAATCCCCGATCAGAACCTATCCATAGATAATCACCATCGAACAAAAGAGTATAAAGATAATTCGATGGCAGCCCGTCATCGGTAGTAAAATCACGAGTAAACGGTTTCTTATTTCCATAAAATAAAATAGTCAGTCCTTTATTTGATGCCACGGCGGCAATAGTGTCGTTTACTGCTAATGCGTGCGGTTCAATAGCCCTTGTAACATCCCGGTACTGCCGAGATGTTCCGGTTGCCATATTCAGTCGTACCAGCCCACCAGTGGATAAAAACCAGAGGTCTTCTGCATATTGCTCGATATCATAGACATCACCAAACAAAACAAGATCCGGATCCTGGAAACGTTGCAGTTTCCCGGAACCGTATTTCAGGCGAAACGCTCCCGCGCTCGAGGCTATCCATACCGAGGAGTTCACCTGCTCCAAATCATAAATTATAGCTCCTGAAAACTGTTGAGGACGAAGAACCCGCACCGAGTCGGCTTTTATCGTAAGAAACCCCAATCCCGAAGCTGTCCCGACAAAAATAGAATCGCCATCAACCAGTAAACTGATAATGTTGTCATCGGGCAGCCCGTGACGACGCGATATTTTTTGTTCTACTGACTTGGTTTTTTTATCAAGTATATATAGCCCGTATGGAGTGCCAATATAGATAGACTTGTCGTCACCGGTAAGACAGTTAACATCGACCGATGGAAAACTGTTTCCCACACCTGATTCGATATAAGAAAATGTTTCCTTTTCAGGGTTGAAAATAGTCAGCCCGGTGCGATAGCTGCCGTAAACCGCCCCGGAAACCCATAGGACAGTGTCATCATCAAAAATGGTATTTACTCTATCCTGCAATAACCCGTATGGTAACAATTCAATAAAATCGGTAGCACTGCCGGCTTTCCCTGCTCCATAACCCCATGTACCTATCCATAACTGACCGGCGCCGTCATCCAGTACATCACGAAAGGAATAATATCGCCCCCAGTAATCTATCAGTCGTCCGCCTCCGTCATAATTGAATCCCGGAGGAGGATACATGATTTCTGGCGGTTTCACATGCTTGGAAGCATTGTTTAGCTCCGGTAATTCCGAAATAGGATACCAGCGTCCAAACAGTAAATCATATTCAAACAACCCCGCCGATGTTTCCGCATAGAGATTGTTGTCGAAATTATCAACCCATATTCGCTGAATGTCATCTTCATCTATACCGGATGTACCAGTAAGCGGTTCATCCCATTGTTCCTGCAGTTTGTTGTAGCGGATAATTCCTCTTGTGGTTGCAAAGTACACATATTTCAGTGATGAAGCGATATACCTGACATGTGAAAAATCAGCATACGTAACTACCTGGTCTTGTAATATTTCAGCTTTTACGGGGGTGGTTAAGTACTGAAAACAGATTACCACCAGAACGGAAAATGATAAAAAGATATGTCGCATTATGTACTACTAAACTCAAAAAAATCTATCACAGTTGCCGCAACCAATGAAACTCCTACCAACAATGCTTTTTCATCGGCAATAAAGTATGGTGAATGCCAGGGTTTATCAGCCTTGATTTTTTTATTCATCACACCAAGCCGGAACATTGCTCCAGGTATGTTTTCAAGGTAACAGGAAAAGTCCTCACCTCCAAGTACTTGTTCTGTTTGGGGGATATTTCGTTTTCCGAAAAGGCTGGTGAACGTACGGGCAAGCAAGCGGTTGACCCGGGGGGTGTTGCTGAGTACCGGGTAGTCGGCAATGCGGTTCATGGTCAGTCGGGCGCCGCGTGCTTTGCATATTCCTGCGGCAGTTCGTTTAATAAGAACCGGCAGTTTTCGGGTTGCCTGTTTCGAGAGTGCCCGCGCAGTACCGGTGAGGATGACGTTATCGGCTATCACATTGCGTGCTACTCCGCCTGCTATTTTCCCAAACGTAATAGCTGCCGGTGTTATAGGATCAATTTCCCGTGAGACAACTTTTTGAATGGAGTCGATAACTTCCGCGGCTGTGGCAATGGCATCTACTGCTGTATGAGGGCGAGCCGCATGTCCGCCCTGACCATGAATTATCAAATCAAAGTCCATAACCGATGCCATAGTAACACCATCACGCAAACTTATTTTCCCAACTGCAAGATGAGGGTCAACATGCAGTCCGATAATCATCGACACATTTTCAATAGCGCCGTTTGCAATCATCGGTCGTGCGCCACCGGGAGGAGATTCTTCGCCCGGCTGAAAAATAAAACGGACCGACCCTGATATTTGCTCTCGCAGTGTTGATAAAACCTTCGCCGCACCCAGGACGACCGCCATGTGCATATCGTGACCGCAAGCGTGCATACAACCATGGTTCCTGGATTTGAATGGTAAACCGGTCTGCTCGATTATCGGTAGGGCATCAATATCGGTCCTGACCGCTATCGTTGGTCCTGGTTTGGCGCCATGCAATTCTGCCAGTACCCCGGTCTCCATGTTCAAGGGGAGGAGATGTAACCCAAGCTTTTTGCATTGTTGGCGGATATAGGCTGTTGTTTGGTATTCCTGAAAGGAAAGTTCCGGGTATTGATGAAGATGTCGTCTGATTGATACGGTTTGTTTATTGTATTTTTGACAAAGTTTCAGCAGCTGAGTATGAGGCGACTTTTGCATTGAACAGTTCTATCGTAGATGGTGGCTGTTTTGTTTTTTCTCAATGTATCGCTTGAAAGTATTCGCCGAAAGGTGGGCAAGGCGCAATGGCTCCGGTAAGCGATACCCGCGAAGGTTCCGAATGATAATATCACGTGCTTGTTCCATACTACACTTATACCCCGGAGATATGAAAATAGGTTTCACATTATCTTTACTTCTGTATGCAATACCAACTTCTTTTCCCTTGAAGAGCACAGGTTGGAAACTGCCCTTTTGTGTCTGTACCGGACGGTGATAACCGCTATTGAGCAATTTTCGACAACACCCGATAGTAGGTTTGTCACACAACACCCCGATATGCGATGCCATTCCGCATCCGTGGGGATGGGCAATACCATGTCCATGCACAATGATGATATCCGGTTCATGCTGCAATCCAGCCAACGCTTCTAAAATAACCGGTCCTTCACGAAAAAAAAGCAAACCCGGTACATAAGGGAATTTTACCGGTCCAAAACGCGAAAACCGTTCAATTTCTTCTATCTCGGGAAACGTGGTGACAACAGCAGAAGCATAGACGGTTTCACCACCATACCCATAAGCAGTATCTACGGCGGCAATGAGTTTGGGAGTGTCAATATCCGGTAACAGTGATATTTTGTCGGCTGCCTCTTTTTGTATTATATACGCTTCTCGTTTTGTCCTGGGCCAATTGTGAGGAAAAGAAAAATTCAATGGTGATTGCCTTTCGTTGAAATGAAACTTACAGAATACAATACTACCTGCCTTATGTATCCTTATTGTAAGTACAAAACCTTGTAATCGTTACTATGTGAACACCCTCTATCGGTATGAACTGCGACCCAAAAAAGTCATACCTAACATATAATCATATAATTATGAGATAACATGTCAAGTTAAAGTAGTAGTGTTTATATATTATTTACTGACGGCTCATATGAGCAGGTTGTTTACTTTTTAATAATACGTAACAAAATATGTTGTCAGTCGGTGTCGCTGAAAGGGGGGCTTGTAAGTTTTTCATTGACAACAATATTCGGATTGTGTATTTTTAAGAGAGTGAAAGGGGGAATGGTGTGTCCTCCAGAGATTCAGTTGCATCCCCATCACTGAAATGGTATATTAAGACAAAAATGTGATAATAAGATAATCTAAGGAGAAATACCATGAAAAAAATTGCATGGGTATTGGTCATTGTGTTTGCCTGTTCTTTCCTTATATGGAGCAGTGCGTATTCACGAATGAATCCTTATAATTATAGGGATGTTTATGTAAATGGCGACGACCATACATGGGGTGGTGAAAACGGTTTTGTACCTGATGATAGTCCCATTAATGATGATGGTACTATTACCGGTGGAGTCCAGTATCAGAGTTTCTTTGATATTCTGTTCTGGAAGTATGTTGCACCGTCGATATTTGATCTCATTGGAACACCGGGGATAAACACGAAGCCGAATATAACGATTAAGCAAATCCCTGAACAACCAGAAGAAAAGCCTGTGGAACCTAACCCAGTTGTTATTCGGAATCACTAAGGGTAATGGACAGATGAAAAACAACATTGAAAGAACTGCCGTTGGGATGTTATCCGCTTTGGCACATTACATGGAATCATTGGTTGCCTTACGGGACTTCACACGGGCTATCAGGTGCTATGAAGACAATCAAAAGGACCTTGATACCTCTGATGACCCCGTAGCAGCAAAAATATTATACCATGCAGCCAAAGCGTATGACGCATCTGCTCAATACAATGTTGCCCTTCGTCTTGCCCGTATGGCACAAACAATCCTGTCCCGCTATGGTGATGTACAAGAGCTGGCTGAAACGTTTGTTGTTATCGGTGAGATATTGCGGAATATGGGTGAACTGAAAGAAGCTGAGCGGTCCTTCCGTGATGCTGAATCTATCTTCCGCAGAAATGATTGTCAGGAAGGCGAGTGCCGGGTATTGAACCTGCTGGCAGGTTTATATTACCGACAAGCTGATTATAAAAATGCGCTCTCTGTTCTGATGGATGCTATCGGTCTTGCCAGAAAGCTCAACGATCAGAAAAAACTGGCGTTTATGATGGGTAATATTGGACGTATTTATACGTTCGTGGGAGATTTCTCAGAAGCAGAAAAACACTTAAAGATAAATATTGAGCTTTCGTTGAAGCTTAACCAGACAGAAGAAGTAGCAAGAGCCTACCTTGCACTTGCCTATGTGTACATACAGCAATCAGCCTTTGAGCAGGCGGAAGAGGCATTGTTGAATGGTCAGCGGTATCTTGCTGATGGCGGTCCGTTACGTGATACTATTATCTGCCAGACCTACTGGGCAGAGCTGAAGTATAAGACCGGAGAGATTGATGTTGCTCGTGATATTTTGCAGAAAGTATTAAGAGAAGCAAAAAAGAATGCTATGAATGCCACTATGCTGTCACGGATTATGCGTCATCTGGCAGAAGTTGAAATTCGTGCTCACAAGTATCAATCTGCTCAACGGTTTGCGGCTCGGGCGATGGTCCTTCTTGAAAATAGCGACAATAAAATAGAGTTGGGTGCTTTGTTGAAAATCAAAGCGATCCTTGCTGATGTTGCCGGAAAACATGAGGAAGCTCGGCACTTGTTCATTATGGCTCTTGATATTTTCGGAGAAACCGGTGTACGCTTTGAAAAGGCGGAAACGCTGGTGATTGCCGGAAAATCGGAAGCTTTTAGTATGCGTCAACGATTGACATACTTATTGCGGGCGGAAGAATTCTATCACCGCAATAATATCACGGCACGGCTGGATGAAATTGAGCATCTTGTCACTCGTATGAATCTCATTCCCGCTCATGATATGTCAATCCTTGATATGTCTGATGAACAAGATGCGAAGAATACAGAATTTATTACTTCACATCCCGATATCATTCAGTTTATGAAGCAGTTGCCGGCAATTGGGAAATCGGACCTCCCGGTTTTACTTACCGGTGAAACCGGTGTTGGTAAAGGACAGATGGCGCGGTATTTCCACTCTATCACTCGTCCGGATAAACCATTTGTCGTGGTCAGTTGTGCCTCTATTCCGGAAACACTTTTGGAATCTGAGCTGTTTGGCTATCGCAAGGGTGCTTTCACCGGAGCTGAACAGGATAAGATTGGATTATTTGCTTCGGCAAATGGCGGTGTTCTGTTTTTGGATGAAATCGGTGATATGCCGTTATCCTTGCAAGCCAAGTTGCTGGGAGTGTTGGAAACACGCAAAATGATACCTATCGGTTCCACCGAGGAAATCGAGCTTGATGTACGGCTTGTTGCCGCTACCAATAAGAACCTTGAGCAACTTGTTGAAAGCGGCAAGTTCCGGAGAGATCTCTATTACCGCATCAGTGGTATCAGTTTCCATATTCCTGCTCTGCGAACAAGAAAAGAAGATATTCCCTTGTTGCTGGAACACTTCCTGAAACAAAGCTCACTGCACGCGACAGGAAAACTTCCCGCAGCTTTGATTCATCAGTTTGTAGATTACGACTGGCCCGGAAATGTTCGCGAATTGCATAGCAAAATCAAGCGACTTGAAGTAATGGCTAACTATGTCAAAGATACTGATGATATCGTGGAACATGCTCGCTCGTTGTTTGCAGTAAAAGAAACACAACAGAGTAAATCACTATTCGACCGGGTAAAACAGTTCGAATACCAATTGATTACCGAAGCCCTGTTGGCTTCTGGTGGTAATAAATCAAAGGCAGCCCGCCTGCTTGGTATTCACGAGGCTACGGTGCGAACAAAGCTGAAACAATTTGGAATTTCTCACTAAGAAGAGAGAACGTGCATTGAGAATTATAATCAAGTAAGAATAGTAATATTAAGGAGTTACGGTCAACGATAAATTGAGGTACATGTAATGTCCGGGGATTCGTAACTTTTTACGAAAAAATGCAATATGCCACAATAACGGTAAGTGCTTACCCTGCAAGCCCTTACCGTTTTTCTTGAAATCCCCCTCGTATAATTATACGAATTCGGATTCGTTAAAAACTTAACCGCAAAACAATCGCATCGTTATCTTGTTGTTACACAATGCAATATATTGGTTTTGTCGTTTTGGGGAGTTGTTCTGGCATTGTTGTTGCTGAATAATGTATGTCGTTTTATTCCCTGAGCGCCGTTATCAAAATACGGAGCTTATTTTTCCTCTTTGGCGGTTCGCCACCCGTGCTTGAGGGGAGCACGGGTGGTAATTTTTTTGGGTGTTTTGGTTGGATTGGTGAAGGTTGGATAAAATTAAGAAGTCGGTTTGTAACTTTTAAGGGTTAATAAACCGACTTCTGCATTTATGAAGATTTAAGATGCGTCCTACAAGCTATACTGCCTGTTCACCTTTTTCACCGGTACTAATGCGAACAGCAGTTTCCAGGCTCCAGGTGTATATTTTCCCGTCGCCATGAGCACCGGTATGAGCATACTTTTCAATTGTCTCTACGACAGTATCAACAATTGTATTATTACAGAAAATATCAATACGCACCTTACGAACAAAATCCGCTACATCATCAGGTATGATATCCGGTGAGCCAGCCGCACGAGTACGTCCGAATCCGCGAACATCTGTAACCGTCATACCCGTAAGGCCCTCCAGTTTATGGAGAGCCAGGGTAACATTTGATAATTTATGAGGTTTTATAAAGGCTACTACAGCTTTCATGATTTTACTCCTTGTTTTCTACACGAATTTGTGCAGCTTCCGGGTACTTTGCAAACCAGCGATAGACCGAGGGAATAACCAGAAGCGTTAAAATAGTCGATGTAATCAAACCACCGACAACTACAATAGCAAGCGGACGTTGCACTTCGCTGCCGACACCGGTTGAGAAGATCAACGGCGACAAGCCCAGTCCGGTTGTCATGGCGGTCATAAGTACTGCCCGGAGTCGAAGTGATGCTCCGGTAACGGAAGCTTCATTGTAGGAGTGACCATCACGAACCAACTGGTTTAAGTAGGTGACCAGTACCATCCCGTTTTCCAGGGCAATACCAAAAAGGGCAATGAAACCAACAGAAGCCGGCACCGAGAGATTTTCGCCAGTCAGCCACAAGCCAACGATACCGCCTACCAGGGCAAGGGGGATATTGAGCAGAATCAAAAGCGAGTTTTTCAACGAGTTGAAACTTGAGTACAACATCAGGAACACCAACAGGAGCGTTGCCGGGATAACGATAGCGAATCGTTTGTTTGCCTCTTGTTGCAGGCGGAACTGTCCACCCCAGGTAACAAGGTATCCGGGTGGCAGATCAACTTGTTCGTCAATTGCCGCTTGTGCTTCTTTAACGAAAGAACCGATATCCCTGCCAACGACATTACACTGGATAGTAATAAACCGCTGGTTATCCTCACGGGTAATTTGACGTGGTCCGATAATTTCACGCATAGTAACAAGCTGTTCCAGCGGAACCCACGCTCCCGAAGGTGCTTTGACTAACACATCTCCTATTTGTTCCGGGGTACTGCGATGCTCCTTGTGGTATCGGACAAGGATATCATATCGGCGCAGCCCTTCAAAAAGCTGCCCGGCAACAGTACCGCCAATAGCTGCCTGGATAGTTCTTTGGACATTTTCTACATCTATTCCATATCGGGCAATTGCTTGTCGGTCCACTCGGATGAGCAACTGGGGAGTACCGCTGATTTGGTCTGCCTGAACATCAGCCGCACCGCGAACTTTACCGACAACAGCGGCAATGCGATCCGCCTGTTCTTTAAGAACGGTCAGATCATCACCGAACAGTTTGATAGCCAATTCGGCTCTTACTCCTTCGAGTAATTCATCAACCGTCATTTCAATCGGCTGGGTAAAGTTTGTCAGCACGCCCGGTATTTCCCCCAACTGGTCGCGGATATAGTCCTGTAATTCATCCTGCGTGCTGCCATGAGTCCATTCTTTGGGATCTTTCAGCAGGATATACATTTCAGCACTGTTCACCGGGTCCGTATGCGCTCCAACCTCCCCTCGTCCGATTCTTGTTACCACGCTGGTGACTTCTTCTATTTTCATCAGTCTGCGTTCGACAATTTGAGCTATGCGGGTGGATTCGGTCAGGGCGATAGAGGGAGCCATTGTCAGGCGAAGGACTATGGTGCCTTCTTTCAGCGACGGGGTGAACTCTGAACCCAGCCGGGGGAATATTGCTCCACCGATGAGCATCAGCACTACAGCTAAGGATATTGCTAACCAACGGCGTTTGACAAAGAACCGAATGATTGGTTGATACAGAACTAACAGCCACTTGATAAGTCCGCGCTCTTTACCATCATCCTTTGCTGATACGTTCTTTCTTCGTTTCATAAAGAACGATGAAAGAACCGGCGCCATGAAAACGGCAAACAATAGCGAGCCGAGCATGGCAAAAGCGACGGTATAAGCCAATGGTCGGAAGGTCTTTCCTTCAACCCCCTGTAAGGTGAACAACGGTATGAACACCACGATGATAATCGTAATAGCGAAGACAATTGGTCTGGCGACTTCCCTGCAAGCTCTCGCAATAACATGAAGCTTTGGTTCGGAGGGATCTGCTTTACGCAGTTTTCGCTCAATATTTTCCACAATCACGATCGTCCCGTCAACCAGCATCCCGATAGCTATTGCCAGCCCGCCAAGGGACATGAGGTTGGCAGATAAGTCTATTCGTCGCATGAGAATCGCTGCAAAGAGGACTGAAAAGGGAATAGCCAGCGCTACCACCAGGCTTGGGCGAATACCCCCCATGAAAAGCAGTAAAACGACGACAACAAGAAAAATTCCGAATATCAGCGCATTTGTTACCGTTGCTACCGCTGCGGTGACCAAGCTCTTTTGTTCATAGTATGGGACAATACGGATACCATCGGGGAGCATTTTATTGATTTCAGCCATCTTCTGCTCAACCCGTCCGATAACGGTTGAGGAGTTTGTGCCATAGAGTTTTACTACCTGACCGGAGACAACCTCGCTAATGCCGTTTCGTGTCTGGAGGCCTCTTCTGATAGCTCCCCCCGGTTTTACTTCTGCTACCTGGCTAAGGTATATCGGAGTACCGTCTTCGGTCTTAACGACAATATTTTTAATATCATCCAGAGTGGTTACCAAACCAACTGACCGGACGATATACTCTTCCGCATTGCGTTCCAGAAACTGGGCGCCCACATTAAGATTATTGGTCTCAAGTGTTTCTATCAGCTCTTGCAATGAGATATTGTAGCGAAGTAACCGTTCCGGGTGCAATATAACATGATATTGCTTTTCATAGCCGCCGATACCGAGCACTTCGGTAACACCGGGGACAGTTTGCAGGTTGAACTTTACCACCCAATCCTGAATACTACGCAATTCGGAAAGACTGTACGTACCTGTTGTATCCTCAAGGTAGTAGAAAAGAACCAGCCCCATACCGGTTGAGATAGGTCCCATCTTGGGTTCCCCGAATCCTTCCGGTATTTGTGAGCGGGCTTCCTGCAAACGTTCACCGACAAGCCGTCGGGTAAAGTAGATATTCATCCCGTCTTCAAAATAGATGTTGACGACCGACAAGCCGAAATTCGACACGGAGCGAATTTTCGTAACTCCGGGAAGACCGTTCATCGCTGTCTCTACGGGATACGTAACATATTTTTCAATTTCTTCAGGCGCCAGGCCTTCCGTTTCCGTAAAGACCTGTACCAGATTTGGTGATACATCGGGGAAGGCATCAATAGGCAGTTGTTTATAACTATAATAACCACCTGCGATAATGATGACACCGAAAACGATAATCAACAAACGGTTTTTTAGCGCAAAATCGTTTAGCTTCTCTAACATGGTGTAGTCTCCTGATTAATGCGCATGGCCATCGCCAAACGATTCCTTTTGCATTTCCGCTTTGATTGTAAATCCCCCGTCAGAAGCATACACTTGCCCCTCTTGTAAGCCTTCTATAATCTCGGCATTGACATGGTTGGTGCGACCAATGCGGACCGGCTGAGCTACAAACCCTTCATCGGTCAGTACAAATACAACATCAGCATCATCCAGGTTGAAAAGAGCGGTTTTCGGAACAACAATAGGAGCAGTGTATAAATCAGTGGCAATACGTCCTTCAACCAGCAGTCCGGGATACCATTTGCCGGAACTGTTATCAAGCACAACGCGAGCTGTGGCGGTGCGGGTATGCTCATCGACCACCGGTGAAATATAGGATATTTTTCCCGTGGCATAGCTGATACCATGATCGGAAGTTATCGCAGCCAACTGACCGGTATGAACATCGGTGAGATGCATTTGATAAATATTCAGGTTCACCCAGACAGTATCCAGATCGGCGATGATAAACGCCGGAGTATCTCCCTGTGGGACTTCACCGACATTGATTTGTTTGTCAATAACAGTACCATCCATCAAGGCAGTTACGTCGTACGGGGTTAACCCGGCATTACTTTCTACAACCGCCAACACATCACCAGTCCGAACATTGTCGCCGATTCGTTTCAGTACTTTTTTCACAACACCGGAGAAACGAGGAACGATATGAGCAATACGGTCGCCATTGACCGCTATTTCACCCGGGACAACGATTTCGTTTCGAATTTTTCCCGGCCCGGCGGTGTCAAGCACAATACCGAACTCAACCATTTCAGCAGTGCTCAGGCGAACTATTCCTTCTTTGTGCTCATCTTCATCAGCGTGTTCCTCACCCTCTTTGTGGTCATCATGGGTAGTACTCACGGTTTCATTATGATCATCATGGTCATCGTGGTCATCTTGTGCCTTGACACCATATCCTGTGCCAAGCAGAAAGAACATAGTCAGTAGTAATACAAGTTTATTCATTGTTATTCTATCTCCTTATCAATACGCAGTGTTAACCCGGTAATACTCTCCAGATCGATTATTTGATAGTGTATTTCCAGCAGCATGTCATTGTGCTCAAAGCGGAGCCTGTTAAGTGTTCGTTCCGCTTCAAGCAACTGGGTGTAGGGAATCCTGCCGGTTTTATATGCACTTTGAAGGGTATGATATGCTTCTGTCGCTGTTGGCAGAAGGAGTGAATCAAGCGTGGTATGTCGTTGTATCGACCGACGCAGATTGATAATCCCTTCTTGAATACGAGCGTCAGATTCAAGTCGGGAGCGTTGGAGTTCGTAATCAAGTGACCGCAATCTGGCTTTGATACTCTGTATAGAGCCCTGGTTTCGGTTAAAAAACGGTAATGGGAGCGATACCCCAAGAACAAATGAATTAGAATTGTTGGCTTCAATCCGCTTGTATCCTCCGCTGACAATAAGGGAGGGGCGTGCCTGTGCTGCCGCCAGGGAATGTTCAGCGCGAAGAATTTCCGATTGCCGGTATAATTGGAGTACGTTACGTGTTGAATCTACCTTTGTCGATAATGAAGCTATTTTATCTAACACGCTGGATAGTTGAGGTTCGGAATTGATGGAAACAGTGATATCAGATGTGGTTCCTCTCCATAATGCCGCAAGGCTTACCTGTGCTGCCGCCACTTCCTGTCGGGATTCTTCTAATTGCAGTTGAGTCTGTTGCGCTTCCAGCTTTGCTAATAACAGTTCAGACTCCAGCGCGGCTCCTTTGCCTATTCTGTAGGTAATATTCTCGACGATACTTTTTGCCAGTTCTACCGAAGTCAGTGACAGGTCAAGTTGCTTTTGAGTATATGCGAGAAAATAAAACCGGCGTTTGGTTTCGAGGTACAAATCGAACGCTGATAGTTTGGTACGTAATGACGTGGCATCAATTTCAGCTCGAGCAACTTGCTTGCGGGCACTTCGTTTACCAAAAAGCTCCAGCTCTTGTGACAGAGTGACTGTAATTTCGGACTCTTTTAACCCGGGAGCATCCCAGCCAACTTCTTCGATTTCAGTAGAAAACTCAGGATTAGGCCATAACCCTGCTTGTTCCAACTGCCCGAGAGCAGCTTGTTTTTGAAAAACCAGTGCTCGGAGTGTCGGGTTTTCTGCGGCAACCAGTTGAAGGGCATCGTCTAACGTGAGTACTGAATCAAGGCGTTTTTCATCGGTTACCGTAGTGTCAAATGGTGATTCCCAGACCTCGGGTATTGTGGCTGAAAACGCTGAAACACCGGTAATAATCAACAGACTAAAAAATAAAATGTACATTTTCCCTTTCATTTACAGTTCTCCATATTGGTTTAAGAGCTGCTTTGTAGTTTTCCCCCATGGGGATTTTTCAAAGACTATTCAGTTTTTTGGGTGAAATGAGAAATTTCAACGGAGCAAAACAGTACTGGCAAGAAGTACCTGAGAGAGCGGATAGCCGCTATCCCTCTTGAGAGGGAACAACACTGCGGGAGCTATCTTGATGTCCCCCTTAAAGGTGGGTGATGAATAGGCATCTATGGAAGATGGTATTACATCTTTGCTTACCCTGTTATGTCGATGAGAATATAAATGCTGATTAAGTAACATATCCGTACAATTTGAACACCCGGTGTGGTTATAGTCATCACTTGCATACCGGGGCTGGTGAAGCAGGTTACTTGTTTTATCGTCACCACAAGGCTCACAGACCGATTCAACCTTGAAATGCCCGCTTTCCTCGACACAGAGCACTGCTCCGCTGCTGTTGAAAGCAAGCCCAAAGGTGAAAAGCAGAAAAACCTGCCAGAATATGTACTTACGAATATTCATATCAACTGCCTTAATATAATATTGACATAATCGGTCGTCAATATGTAAAATTTTAAACCGGTAAGTTTACGATTTGTTCCATAATTAAAAAGAAAAATAGGTTCAGAATCAACTGTTTTCCCGCAAAAGGTTCGTGATATATACGATATGTCTGTCCGGTTTGACCATACCGGCGTTTGTTACTTTACTTTCCAAGTCATCTCCGCGCAGGTCGGGAGCCGGCTTTCTGCAAAGGGTTCCTGGACCGCTGCTTTCGGGTTTGTTGAAAAAGTTATTTTCTGGGTGTCATGCTTCGCCTCCGCTCAGCATGACTTGTTGCATGACAATAACTTTCAAGTCACCCTGAGCGGAGTCGAAGGGTGCTTGAAAGAAAATAGTTAGGTTTTTCAACACACCCTTTCACAGGGGTGATACAGCCGTTGGCTGAATGAAAACCTACATGGGGTATGGGTGATTACAGAAAAAGCAGGTCAGGACCCTCGTGGTCCTGACAAATTATCTTACCTGTACAAAAAATGAACAACAGTTATTTCGGGATATAGAGATGAAATAGATACCATACGAAAGCGGGTGCACCTGGCGTGCATTTTATTTTTCAATTTAAGTTTAAGCAAACAAATATCATAACCGATAAAAATAGTATTACTTGTCATCTATGTTAGTACGATGGACTGTAATTAAAGATAAAAAAAATGATTAAACATAAATATATACTATTTATTTTACTTATCTTAGTTGTTAACTCTCATGCCACAACCTATTGGGTATCTCCTGTTGGTGATGACAGCAATAACGGCTTGGATTCAATCAATGCCTGGCTGTCTATTGACAATGGTGATAAAAAAGGTTTGTTAACCCCGGGGGATACGGTAAATATTTTGCCGGGCATCTATACTCCATCCAATACCATACAGACAACTACTCGTGGCAATGTATCCAATAAAATCGTTTACCGGAAATATGGTGACGGCTCGGTTATCGTTGATGGAAGCGGTCATACGAATGTGCTATTCAAAGTACAGGAAGACTATGTAGTCATAGATGGTCTGGAGCTGCAAAACGGCTCTCAAACCTGTCTTGAGGTTGTTGCTGATTATTGTCAGATATCATCCTGTTATATACATGATATGGGTGACTTTGGCATTAATGTCACTGGTAGTTATAATTTGTTGTACCGGAATATCATCGCTCATACTACCAATTCGGGTATTGAGAATGATGGTGCTTACAATAATACATATAACAATACGGTGTTTTATTGTGATAACCGGGGAATTCATTATAAAGCAGGAGTATCCAACGGACGTATATTTAACAATATATCTGTTGGCAACAATGAAGGAATACGAGGGACTTCTAATATCATTTGTGGATATAATCTTACCTGGGATAATACTAATAATTATGCCAACGGTATTACTGATTCCGCCGGTGGCATTTCTGCCGATCCTTTATTTGTAGATACGGCAAATGGCAATTTCCAGCTACAATATGGATCTCCGGCTATTGACAGCGGGCTTGACCTGGGATACCCGTTCTATGGTTCAGCTCCTGATATGGGGGCGAAAGAATACAAGCCTTCGGCTACGAATTATTATGTCGCAACATGGGGAAATGACAGTAATACCGGGCTTGATTCCGCCAATGCCTGGCTGAC
>JAJRZL010000120.1 GCA_024275255.1 Candidatus Zixiibacteriota bacterium
ACATCAATACAAACCCAGCCCGATCTTGGTATCGGCGGGCTTGAAGAGTACGATACCGATGCTACCATGCAGCGATTCCCGGGAAATTACAAGGCAAATACTTATGAAACGATTCTTTCATTTAATTACCGGTTTTAAGGAGGTCGGAGATGCGTAAATTAATTATACTCGTTATCGTCACCGCCTCTTTCGCGTTGCTGTTTACTGCAAGCTGCTCTGATCGCGGGTCGAACTCGATACCGAAAGCATCGGCTGGCGGAGCTATTGCACCGTGGTCGCATGTATTTTACTCTGAGCTCCTTGTACAATTAAAGAACAAGTTCCAACAGTTTTTTATGAATGTATATATCCCGGGAGCAACATTCCAGCAAGAGCCGTTGCCTGTGTTGATTCTTCTTCCTCCCCAGGATGGTGATGAGTTTTATTTCTTTAATCATGGTTTGAAACAACTGGCGGATGAAATGATTGCCGACGGTACTATCAAACCGATGGCGATTGTCTGCCTTCGGAACGACAAAACATTTGGCGGATATTTCTGGGCTGGTAATGGTGGCGGTTCCGGGAACTATGACACCTTGATTGGCGGAACTCTCATTGAGTACTTGAATGCCACATCAATGGGGCTGTTCCTCGATTCTCCGGCAAAACGGGGAATCGGCGGGGTCGGCATGGGCTCGTATGGAGCGTTCCGGGCTGCTATACTGCATCCGGGTGTGTTTTCATCTATCAGTGTGACTGATGGTCCCCTGGATTTTGACGGTCCTGATGGCAACAGTGGTCTTATTACACTCTTTGACGATGCTCTGGCTGAGCAGGGATTGACCGGTGCGGATTCCTGGACCGAAAAGTTTGATACTTCCGGTGCCTGGCATATTTCACGGCTTTTCATCGGTGGTGCAGTGGCGTTTTCACCTCATGATACGCTGGTACTCCCGATCGTGGATTCAATTAACAATCTCCCTGATGTACCGCCGACCATTACGTTACCGGAATATGATTCTTTAGGTCAGCAACGTCGCTGGGTTATTACCGACTCGACAACCTTGATTACAGATATTGTGACAAGCAGTGATTTTAACCTGGATTTCCATTTGCCGTTTGACAGCCTGGGGCAACCGTATCAACCGATTTGGGATCTCTGGCTGCGTAATAACCTTGAAACCATACTCAGTGATAGTGGAGCGTCCACACTGGAGGGAGTGAAAATGTGGTTCGGGGTTACCAAGGATCCACAGGAACAGAGTAGAACCTATGGTGAACAGACCCGTTCCTGGATTTCGACTTTGGAATCGGTTCCTACGTTAAGCCCGAATGTCACGGTATATGAATATAGTGGTTATGATAATCGCCCGGCTACAAGTGACCAGTATGTGTATGACCTGCTGCGTGAAATGTTGATTTTCCATTCCAATAATTTTGAAAGTTCGCCGGCAGTTGGAAAGTAGTCAGGTAAAACCATAAATATAGAAGTCCGGAAGAGATACACCTTCCGGGCTTTTTTATAGGAAGTGTGGTATGCAGCAACAGGTGTATGAACTGCTTTCAATAGGAGCGCACCCTGATGATGTCGAAGTGGGAACCGGCGGAGTGCTTATAGATGCCGGGAAACGCGGATACAAATGCGGGGTTGTCATTCTTACTCAGGGTGAAATGGGAACCGGCGGGACCCCTGAAGTGCGTGCCCGGGAAGTACGTGATGCTGCGGAGATACTGGGTGTTGATATAGTGAAAACCTTCGACTGGGGTGATACGAAACTGGCGGACAGCTATGAAAAACGTCAGGCATTGGCAGCGATAATCAGGAAAACCCGTCCCCGTATCATTCTGGCTCCCTACCCGCATATCGGGCATGGGCGCCGCCAATCACACCCGGACCATGTTGCCGCCGGTGTTATTGCAGTCAATGCTGCTCATCTTGCCTCTTTGAAAAAAGCTGATATTCCCGGTGAGCCACATCTTGTCGAGCGTATATTTCATTATTTTTTGCCGCCGGGAGTCCTGCCCAATTTTGTTGTGGATATTACTCCGCATTTCGAAACCTGGATAGCATCGCTGAAAGCCCACCAGTCACAGTTTCTCAATCCGGAAAAGAGTAAAGATTATATCGAAAGTATCACCGCTATGGCGCGCTCATTTGGGCAGCAGGTTCGGTGTAAGTATGGCCAGGGATTTCATGCGGTGGAGCCGATTGTTGTCAAGGATATTATGACCCTGGCGGAATGCTGGTCCGGTGAATGATTCTTTTTATCTGTTGTCGACATCACCAAAATATAAATATAAAAAACAAGTCATGGCGTGTTACCATGCCATGACTTGTCAGACAGTTCCATATTGTAATTACCAATTTATGATTTCGGACCGAGCATCTCTTCCGGGCGAACCAATTTGTCAAATTCTTCGGCAGTCAAAATCCCCAGTGCCACCGCCGCTTCTTTCAAGGTCGTCCCGTCGGCATGAGCTTTCTTGGCAATCCTGGCGGCATTATCATATCCGACATGCGGGTTCAATGCGGTAACCAGCATGAGCGAGTTATGCAGGTAGTAGTCAATCTTTTCTCTGTTGGGTTCGATACCGACCGCACAATTATTGTTGAACATTTCGCAGGTATCAGCAAGCAGACGGATAGACTGGAGCAGGTTGTAAATCATCACCGGTTTGAATACGTTCAACTCGAAATTACCCGATGCTCCCCCGATATTAATTGCCACATCGTTTCCGATAACCTGGGCGCAGACCATAGTCATTGCTTCGGACTGGGTGGGGTTCACTTTTCCCGGCATAATCGATGATCCCGGTTCGTTTGCCGGGATATTCAACTCACCGATACCACAACGGGGACCCGATGCCAGCCAGCGGACATCATTGGCAATTTTCATCAGGGAACATGCCAGCGTTTTCAGCACGCCGGACATTTCCACAATCGCATCATGGGTCGCCAGCGCTTCAAACTTATTGGGAGCGGTTACAAACGGTTTACCGGTCAGCTCGGCTATTTTCGCCGCCGATTTTACCGCAAACTCCGGATGGGTGTTCAACCCCGTTCCTACTGCCGTTCCACCGAGGGCAAGGGGGTACAGACGTTTGAGCGCGTCATTGATACGTTCCAAATCCAAAGTCAACGCAGCCACGTAGCCGGAAAACTCCTGTCCCAATGTCAACGGTGTGGCATCCATCAGGTGTGTACGACCTATTTTAATAATATCCTTGAATTCTTCGCTCTTTTTTGCCAGGGTATCGCGCAGCAGGGTAACCATCGGTATCAAGCGACGATGAATTTCCTCCACAGCAGCGATATGCATAGCAGTGGGAAAAGTGTCGTTTGAGGATTGGGCTTTGTTGACATCATCATTGGGATGAATCGGCTTTTTGGAACCAAGCTCACCACCGGCAATTTCAATAGCACGATTAGCGATAACTTCATTGGTGTTCATGTTGGTTTGGGTGCCGGAACCGGTTTGCCAGACAACCAGCGGGAAGTGTTCATCAAGTTTGCCTTCGATAACCTCGTCGGCAGCCTGTACGATAAGGTCGCCCTTTTCTTTTGGCAACAATCCCAGTTCCATGTTCACTAAAGCGGCAGCTTTTTTCAATATTCCCAGAGCACGAATCAGTTCCCGGGGCATCCGCTCCGAACCGATCTGGAAATTTTGCAATGACCGTGCTGTCTGACACCCGTAATACTTATCAACCGGGACTTTCATTTCGCCCATCGTATCGGTTTCTATGCGGTAGTCCATAATCTCCTCCACGTTCCTGTAACCAGATGATATGGTCACCAGCTATTATTTATTTGCATACTAAGGGTGTAATATATATGCTCTATGCCACCCGGCAAGGGGGATTACGTGAGAAATGGGAAATAATCGACTTAAATATCGCTAAAATAAAAGCCGAAACCAGGCTGGTTTCGGCTTTCCGGTCATATATTGAATCAGATAAATAGAGACAATATACTTTTTAGAACCGACCGCGATCCCGGTAGCCACCACCGCCACCACGAGAATCATTGCGGGGACGAGCCTCATTAACGGTCAAGGCACGGCCACGAAGGTCCTGTCCGTTCGCTTCACTAATCGCTGTCCGAGCAGCATTTTCATCGGGCATCTCGACAAAACCGAAGCCGCGAGATTTCCCACTCACTCTGTCCGTTATAATCTTTACAGAAGAAACTTCACCATAAGATTCAAACAAATTTCTTACATCTTCTTCGTTTGCTTCGAAGGACAGGTTGCCAACATAGATATTCATCAAAAAAACTCCTAAAAAAAACAATAACGTCTACTTCAAGTAAAGCCCCCTGTCAGCCCATCATCTCATATACAATCCTCCTATAAAAACATGTTTTGCCATGAGCACTGTCTTGGGGAGCCTCCCCAGTCCGACAGTACCCATCTATTCCTATCATATATTATATATCGCCATTATTTGAGATTAGTTGGGCAAGAATCGATGAAACCGGTATCGATCCTTCCTTCATTTCCTTCATTTGCGGGAAAAAGAGAACATCGCGAATTGAATGCTGGTTGGTCAACAACATGACCATCCTGTCAACCCCAAATCCCAACCCGGCTGTCGGTGGCATTCCGTATGATAATGCCGTGATAAAGTCATCATCAAGCGGTTGTGCTTCGGTATCTCCGGCTTCAAGAGCTTTGCCCTGCTGGAGGAACCGTTGCAACTGGTCAACAGGATCATTCAGCTCACTGAACGCATTGCCCATTTCCATTCCGGCAATAAACAGCTCAAACCGTTCGGTTAAACGGTCATTCGAACGATGCTGTTTTGCCAGCGGTGAAATTTCTTTTGGGAAATCGGTAATAAAAGTTGGTTGAATCAGGGTCGGTTCAACTTTTGCCTCCCATACGGCTTCGACACATTTTCCCCAGTTGATAAGTTCGTCGGTATCAACTCCGAGATTCTTTGCCGCGGCTTTTGCTTCATCGTATGACATCGAGAGAAAATCGAGATTCGTTATCTCTTTGATGGAATCCACCATTGATACCCAGCGGAAACGGGGCTCAAAATCGATTTCGTGTTCCCCGTAAGGTACTTTATAAGAATCATGAACCTGCGATACAACATAACGCCAAAGTTCTTCTGTCAATGCTGCCATATCCCGGTAATCGGCATACGCCCAATACAACTCGACCATGGAAAATTCCGGGTTGTGCAGACGGTCCATGCCTTCATTGCGGAAATCCTTGCAAAACTCCCACACTTTTTCATATCCGCCGATTATTAATCGTTTGAGATACAGCTCATCGGCAATACGAAGATACATGGGCATATCAAGCCGGGAGTGATGCGTCTTAAACGGCTCGGCATTTCCCCCGCCATAAATCGGCTGTAAAATCGGTGTTTCCACTTCGAGAAAATCCTGGTCATTGAGAAATTCCCGTACCGCCTGGATGATTTTAGTTCGCATGACAAAGGTCGCCCGTACATCGGGGTTGACTATCAGGTCGGCATACCGACGGCGGTAGCGTGTTTCCACATCCTGCAACCCGGCGTGTTTATCCGGGAGGGGATGCAATGCCTTGGTAAGCAACTCGAAATGGGTGACATTGAGTGTACGCTCACCCATCCGGGTGACAAATACTGTTCCTTCACACCCGATGATGTCGCCCAAGTCAATATCGTTAAAGAGTTCGAATTGTTCTTCACCGACATTGTTGATTTTTACATATACCTGAATACGACCGGTGCTGTCATGGATATCGGCAAAGAACACTTTCCCCATCTTCCGTTTCAGCATTACCCGTCCGGCAAGTTTCATCCTGGTTTGCTGAGCTTCAAATTCGTCAAAATTATCCAGTACATCCCGAATGTGATAGTCACGTTCGTAACGATAGGGGTACGGATTGATACCTTTCGCCTGCAATTTCCGTACTTTTTCATACCGGTTCTTGATAAGTTCCGCCAGAGGAATTTGAATCTGCTCGGAGTTCTCGGCACGAGTTGACGGTTTCGGCTGCTCTTGTTTTTGCTCGGTTGTGTTCTGTTCTTTTTTCAATCCTTATTGCCCTTGTCTTCGCATATTGCTCACGTTGTTCATCAATTTATTTGGTCATCAGTCGTTTTTGAATTGCGCGTTTTACCGGCGCCGGCACCAGCCCGGAAATATCACCACCATGACGGGCAACATCTTTTACGATTGTGGATGACAAGTACACCCACGACAGCGACGGCATCAAAAAGACCGTTTCAATATCCCGTGCCAGTTTACGGTTCATCAATGCCATCTGAAATTCAAACTCAAAATCCGATACTGCTCGTAACCCTCGTACAATTGCTTTTGCGTTCAGTTCCACCGCAAGATCAGCAAGAAGCCCGGAAAAACCTATCACTTTTACATGGTTGTTGTATTTCCGGTTTTTCAATGACTGCTCTATGAGCTGGATTCTGTCTTCAAACTCAAACCAGGTGCCCTTGCTGGTATTTTGCGCCACAGCAACAAATAACTCATCGAAGAGATGGGTCGCCCGTTCTATCAGCGAAATGTGACCATTAGTCACCGGATCAAAAGTGCCGGCGTAGATGGCGCGGCGTTTTTTCGGCTTACCTGGCATCGTACATGGATTCCAACAATAGAGATAATGACATCACGGCTTTGTAACTTTCAGATATGGTTGCAGCCGTTCGAATAATTTCGGTCCGATCCCTTTTACGTACATAATATCGACTTCGGATTCAAACGTATGGGTTTTGCGATACTCGACTATCCTGTCAGCAAGGACACGTCCGATTCCGGGAAGAAGCTCCAGCGAATCAACAGGGGAGGTGTTGGGATCAATAATGAAAAGACCGGTAAACTGCTTATCATGCTCTCCTACTATTACCTCAAAACGAGGAGCATCGGCAGGAGTGTGTGCATACGCTCGTACCAGCAGGTAAACTCCCATGACCAGAGCCGAAGCTGTCATAACTGCGAGGAACTTAACCTGCGCCGGTGAAAAATCAAATAAACGATTCATCAAAACAATAATCTCAATAACATTAAATTATACACAGTCCTGAAGAAAAAAGCAACACATATATTATAATTTATTGATTGGCAATGGGATGGGCAGTGTCATCCACTTCCTGCCTATCCCCTGCGTTTTCAAAAAAATCAAGATTCCCATTTACGGAGCAACCACCTTACGAAATGTCAGCATTGCCTTCACGGTATCTGCCATATTGGTCGGTTTACCGATTATGAGCTTCTCTTTCCGGTCGTAATAGTCAAGACAGGTACCGCAGGAAAGAATTTCCGTGCCCTGTTTTTCGTGTTGTTGCAAAATATCAAAAAGGTACGAGCCTTCGGTAGTCAGAAAAATGCCACTGCTTAAACAGATTATTTTCGCAGGTATTTCTCCTGATTCGATGAGTTGTGAAAGAAACGATTTCATCAGTTTTTCGCCAAGGTCCGGCTCTCCGTCACCGATAGTCGATGATTTCAACATCAACAGGAATTCATTATTTATTGACATGATATATCCTCCAAAAATATGACAACTTTTTCAAATAGTATATTACCTTTTCCGGCTGGGTAGTAATGACCAATCCGTTCCCGGTTTACGGTTGCAGGTTGGAAACTACCTGTCAGGTATCAACCCGGGCGGTTGTTATCTGCCGGCACGGACAGCAGGGACAGCTTATCGTCAGGTATAAGGAGGATCGGATAGAAACAACACCCGCCCCGGAGATGTTTTCGGACAGGCGGGAGAGGGTATCGCTTGAAGCTTATGTAACATAAGGGTGAAAATAGATGGTCAATTATTACCTGGCAAGTATTTTCAAATACAAAACACCTCGAAAAAGAAACAACAAGACCCGGAAATAAAACTTTCTTCAAAGATAAAAAAACCGTTAAATTTCTCTATTCTGTGTGTATCATATATCAAAGGTAGAACCACAGAAGATGACAATAATAATTCAATTTTGAAAAGGAATGTTATGCGCACATACCTGACGACCGGTCTTTTCATTTTTCTTCTTTTCCTTGTTTCTGGTTGCAGTACTTCACCTGAGAAAAAAAAGGAAAAGCTTTTTTATAAAGCCCTTGAGCTGGCAGGGGAGTACAAATTTGATGATGCCCAGAAGAAATTTACCGAACTGAGCCAACTCGATCCGGGTTCCCCGGCGGGATATTTCGGAACCGGGTATATTCTTGAGAAAAAATTCCAGTATTTTGAAGCACTCAATGTGTATTTGTCCATTACCAGCAATAACCCGGCGTATGCCCCTGCCCAGGCTGGTTGCTGGCGTATATTGACACATCTGAAACTCTATGATGATGCCCTGACAGCCGGATTGGCATACAATGACGCTGTTCCCGATGATGCGGAATCGAAGTTGCTGCTGGCAGAATCTTTTATGAATTACGGGCAGCCGTTTCGCTCTCTGAAATATCTGGATACGGCTTTGACATTGGGCGGAGATCCGCCATTGGTGGCAATGATGCGGGCTCACGCCTATACATTGCTTCATAAGGATGATACCGCTCAAACCTATTACCGGAAAGCCCTGGATGAAAAGTCGTCATCACCACGCGTGTATATTGAGGCTGCAGGGTATCTCGAAGCTGCCGGGCTGATTGATTCTGCCGTGCAGATGAGTGCCAAAGCAGTTGAACTTTCCGGTGATGATATCCAGACCCTGGTTACCCATATCCTGTTTACACTACGTAATAATTACTTTACCGAGGCAAGGAAAGCCCTCGCTCAACTGGAAAAACAACGGGTGCCGAAACTTGTACTGGTAACGTTACAGACATATTACTACGATGCCAAAGGAGACTATTCTTCCGCCCGGCATCGGTTGAATGAAGTCGGGCAACTGAGTAACTATACAATCACTTTCTGGATGCTTGAAATGGCTATCCGGGCAAAAGTGAGTGATGAGCTTACCTTGACAACCAATGCCAATGCTATCAGGGCGAAATTGTCTAAAGGCGATTATGATGAGAAGTTTAAGGGATATGCGATTTTTTCTGAGGCAATGATTGTTTCCAGGTATCTTGATGATATGATTGGGTTAGGGGAATTGGAGCAGGTTCCGTTCAAACTGACTCGGCGTCCGGAGTTCCAGTTAAGAAAAACTCTGCTTCTTTACCGTACCGGTCAACCGGATGCCTTTGCCGAGCAGGAAGCACTGATAAAAAAAGGTCATGCGCACGACCCCGTATGGTTAACAGGACTGGCGGATATTTACAGCAACCGATTTATGCGTCGGTATGATGATGCTGCCGAGTACTACGGCAAAGTGTTACAAATTGATACATGGTATTACCCGGCGTTTGATAATTATGTCGCCATGTACCAGCGGTTGGGTAAGTACGATGAAGCCTTGAAGCTGTTTGATGAGTACCCGCATTTTTTCAAGGAATATCCTCGTTACAGGCTCTTGAAAGCGGTGTGCATGGTACGAAACAACAGTATTGATGCCGGAGTACAGTTATTCCTTGAAAATATTTCGGCATTGAAAGGGGATAGAACCTGGTTTGAGAAAATGCACAATGCCTTGAAAAAAATGGGTATGAATGCGAAATCCACCCAGCTTGCCGATTGGATAGCACAAAACAATCGTAAAGACACCGATGCCCTGGTATTGGCAGCGCAGATATACTCTGAAAATAAGCAATATGATAAAGCCTTGAATATCGCCGATGATGCTCTCAAGCTGGAAAAAGAAAGTATCGATGCCTTAGCGGAAAAAGGCTGGGCACTGTATAGGCTTGGCAAAACCGAAGAAGCGCTCAAGATATTAAACGCCAACAATAAAAAACAGAACTTTCACATCCGTACCAATTACTACCTTTCCCAGTTGCTGGCAACCGAAGGAATGGAGCCGAACCGTGCCGCTAACCTGGCGCGCAAGGCGGTATTTGATTCCAATAGTGCTCTCTGGACCTGGACTAATCTGAGCTACGTATATTTGCAAATCGGGAGATACGATCTTGCTCGCGGTGAAGCATTGAAAGCAAGTCATTCGTATGAAGGCGAGCCTGAACCGGTCTTTCGTTTGGGTATGGCATTGTACATGGAAGGTAAAGACGAAGCCCGCGAAAAACTTCAGGAAGCTATTGACCTTGGTTTGTCGGGAGATCTTTTGAAAGAAGCCCGGGAAACTCTGAAAAAATTAGAGAAATAGTGTACATGATAAATACCCGGCAACAGGAAGCTATCTCTCCCGTCTTGGTAACAGGCGGTGCCGGATATATAGGCTCCACTCTCGTAGGGTTGCTGCTGACGCAACATATCCCTGTCAGGGTCGTTGATAATCTTATGTTTGGCGGAGAAGCCCTGCTTGGGTATTTGAGCAATGCCAACTTTGAGCTGGTGGTCGGTGATATCTGTGATACCAACACGATTGACCGGGTATTATCGGGAGTACGGAGTGTTGTGCATCTGGCAGCTGTTGTCGGTGACCCCGCCTGCGCTCAACAACCGGAACTGGCAACACGGATAAACCGCGATGCTTCGGAATTACTCTATGAAAAAGCTGTCGATGCCGGTGTACGGCGTTTTGTGTTTGTTTCTACCTGCAGTAACTATGGCAGAATGGACAGTACCCTCGATTTTGTCGATGAGACCTCTCCGTTGGAACCGGTTTCGCTCTATGCCGAGCTGAAAGTTGCGTTTGAGAAAAAACTGTTGTCGTCAACGGCGACCTCGTGTGTCCCGGTTATCCTGCGGTTTGCCACTGCATACGGACTTTCTGCGCGCCCTCGTTTTGACCTGACAGTGAACGAGTTTACCCGCGAGCTGGTGTTAAATCGTCCGTTGGAAATATATGGCGAGCGGTTCTGGCGACCGTATTGTCATGTTCGTGACCTTGCCCGCGCCTGCCTGTTAGCTTTGACGGCTGAAAGCGACACTGTATCACACGAAGCTTTTAATGTCGGTGATACCGAAGAAAACTACACGAAAAAAGATTTGATTAGCTTGATACTGAAAGAGCTGCCCGACAAGAAACGTAATGTATCGTATGTCCGTCGTGATGAAGATCCACGGGATTACCGTGTTAATTTCGATAAGATAAAAGCAACCCTGGGATTTACCGTCACTCGTCATGTTACCGATGGTATCCGGGAAATTATCCATGCTCTTCATACCGGTATCATCACCAATCCGGATAGTCCCCGTTACAGGAATATCGGGAGTGGATGAAACGATACCTATAATTGACAATTGATATATGGAAGCAGTCATTCTTGCAGGAGGAAAAGGGACTCGATTACAGCCATACACGGCTGAAATCCCCAAGCCATTAGTCCCGGTCGGAGAGGTACCGGTTATCGAAATCCTGCTGCACTGCCTGAAAACGTCCGGTATCGAAAAGGTGCATGTAGCGGTGAACCATCTCGCACACTTGATTATAGCTGCGTTGGGTGATGGCAGTCGTTGGGGGCTGGAAATTGTATATCACGAGGAGGAAACGCCGCTTTCCACCGTGGGTCCGTTGAAGCTGATTGATAATTTACCCGAACAGTTTCTTGTCGTAAACGGTGATATTATCACTGATATGGATTTCAGGAAATTGTATCGGTATCATGAATCCACCAATGTTTCCCTGACCATTGCCACCTATCAACGAACTGTCGCTAATGACTATGGTACGCTTGAGGTGGATTCAAAGGGACATGTAACGGCTTTCCATGAAAAACCTGCGTATGAGTTTATTGTGTCAACCGGGATATATATGTTCTCGCATTCGGTATTGGATTTTGTTCCCGAAGGCAAACGGTTTGGGTTTGATGACCTGATGGCAACAATGCTGGCAAACCGACAACCGGTGGCGACATATCCTTTTGATGGGTACTGGCTGGATATCGGCAGGGTCGATGATTATGAACAGGCAAATCGAGATATTGATGTTATTCGCCGTCTTGTATCTTAGTATAGCCTGCCTCCTGTTACCTAAGATTACTTTTTTAATAATTCTTTTCGTGCCCAACTTGGTTTTACTGCTCTTGTACAGACAATAATGGAGGTGTTGAAAAAGTTAGAAATTTTATAGG
>JAJRZL010000121.1 GCA_024275255.1 Candidatus Zixiibacteriota bacterium
AAAACATGCTCGTCGTACCCTCTTTAAGGGTATCATGCTTTTTAATTGACAGCACATGATGAACTTTTTTTATCTTATTCATACGGTTTTTTTGAATAAATGTTGCATCGGGCAGTAATACCATTGATTATTAGCTTAATTGTATTCTAATAGTCTGGAAAGCGTAAGGGTAACTATATGACTACTATGTTTTGGATATGGATGGCGGCAGCGATAGCGTTCCTCATCCTGGAGCTTATCAGCCCGGCATTGTTTTTTATCTGTTTTGTTGCCGGATCTGTTGCAGCAGGAGTGTACAGCTATTTTTCTCCGCAGGAATACTACTGGCAAATGGGAATCTTTATTGTGGTAACCCTCGTGTTGCTACCGCTCATGAGAAAAATAGCTAAAAGAATAACCAAGCCGGAACCGAGAAAGTCCAATGTCGATGCCCTGCTGGGAAAAGTAGGTCTGGTAACCAGGGCTATTGACCCCGACCTCGGCGGGCAGGTGCTTGTCGAAGACGAAACCTGGCGGGCAACGGCGGACAAAGCAATCAATGAAAAAGAAAAAGTGCGAATAGTAAAGATAACAGGAACAAAAGTCCATGTTGAACATATTTCTGAAGGAAAGGAATAAACGATGAATCCGGTTGTTGCATTTCTGATAGTGGCGATTACGTTTGCGTTTATCATCGTTTCGATGTCCATACGCATTATTCGCCCATTTGAGAGGGGGTTGGTGGAACGCCTTGGTAAGTTCCAACGCATTCTTACCCCCGGGTTGAACATGATTGTACCTTTTTTTGATACCGTTATCAAAATGGATATGCGGGAAATGGTGCTTGATGTTCCACCACAATATGTCATTACCAAGGATAATGTCAGTGTTGAAGTCGATGCCGTTATCTACGCCCAGGTCACCGATCCGGTACGAGCCCGGTATGAGATCGACAATTACATTCGAGCAGCAACCAAACTTGCCCAGACAAACCTGAGAAATGTCATCGGTGATTTGGACCTCGACCGATGTTTGACCTCACGAGATGAAATCAACGGTCAACTTCGCGATGTGCTTGATCAGGCAACCGACAAATGGGGGGTGAAAGTCAACCGGGTCGAGCTCCAACGAATTGATCCACCGCAGGATATTACCGAGGCGATGAGCCGCCAGATGAAAGCCGAACGTGACAAGCGGGCGACTATTCTCGATGCGGAAGCTATCCGGCAGGCAGAGATTAACAAAGCCGAGGGGAAGAAACAGGCTCAGATACTTGAAGCGGAAGGTGCCGCCGAGGCAGTCCGTAAAAGAGCCGATGCGGAAAAATATCGTCAGCTTACAGTGGCGCATGGTGAAGCCGAAGCTATCAAGTCGGTTTTCCAGGCAATACACGATGGTAATCCCGATGAAAAGCTTATCACGCTGAAGTATCTTGAAATGCTTCCAAAGTTTGCACAGGGAACAGCGAACAAAGTGTTCATACCATACGAAGCAAGCGGCATTATCTCTGCCTTAGCAACGATGGTTGAAGGTATCCAAACATCTAACGGCGGGAGTGTAAAACCAAAACCCGTATCACCAAGCCCGGCAACCGACAAGATAACAAGCTAAGAGAAATATATCTTGCAACAAGAAAGCGAGGATAATATCCCCGCTTTCTTTCCTGCTGGTGAAATATTTTTTACTTCTTCAAATCAACGACCGTTGCGCCCCAGCTTCCCCCACTACCTTCCTCGTGATGAAACCTTGCTACATGAGGGTGTTTTTTGAGGATACTATGTACAATTTCCCGTTTCACCCCTATCCCCTTGCCATGAACAATACGAAGCGCATAAATCCCTTTTTCAAGACATACCTTGATATACTCTTCCACGACTTCTTTGGTTTCGTTTGGAGGAAACAAATGCAAATCAAGCGTGCCATCAATGGGGTATTCTATCGGCTGGTCATTTTGTTCTGACATCGAGAAACTGCCTGCGCTGTTATTACTACTTATCCGCCAAGTTGTTTTAATCGGGGGAAATCAAGTATATGAATATGGGAGCCATCAACCCTGATAATACCATCCCGGCTTAACTTTGCCAGGGAACGGGAAAGTGTTTCCGGAATTGTTCCCAGTTGTGATGCCAGGACTGATTTTTTCTCCGGAAGAGTAAGCTGTACAGTGTCTGAACCGGCAGTGCTTGCAATCTGTATCAGGTGATGCGCCAGGCGGGTGGTAACATCGGTAAGTGACAACCCCTCAACAAGAATAGTCATCTGGCGGAGCAACTGTGATAAACGGGCAATCAGGTTCATGGCAAGATTGGGATTACGTCCCAGCAAGCTGACAAACCGCTCACGGTTGACAATCAACAGCTCCGTCTGTTCCAAAGATTGTGCTGAGGCAGGATAGACACCCCCGGCAAACAAAGCAGCTTCAGCAAAGGAATCACCCGGAGTTGCTATCATGAGTATCTGTTCTTTCCCATCCGGCGACAGCTTGAAAACCTTCACCTTGCCTTGCCCGACAATAAAAAAAGCAGATGCAACCTCACCTTCGTTGAAGATGATTTCTCCCCTGTTCACATGTCTTATAGAAACCGCCGATTCCACCTCATGCAAGGAAGTGTCATCGAGCTGGGAAAACATCTGCGTTAATTTCAGTATCTCTTTCATATATCTTTTAACTAACTATTCGTTTCTTATATTATACGAAAATAAATGCTATGAACAGAGATAAAAGAAAGCTATTTTCAAATAATTCATGGCAGTTTAATTGGTAAAGAAATCAAAAATATTCTCCAACATACTGCTGCTACCTTTATAAAAGTCAGTATAGCCACAGTGAGTACAAGTCACTGTCGTATATTTCTGTCCCTGGACATCGAATATTTTTGACCAAAACCCACCTGCGGCACGAAGTTCGCCAATTTCACACTTGGTATTGCCACACTTTGCACATTGATAACTGCGTTGATACATTTTCTCCCCGTAATTACTTTTTTCCATCATTGTAACCAGGAAAGTTCATGTAGAACAAAACGTCTTGTACAAACTTTCCCTCATCAGTATATATACTCTGGAATCAAGAAACTTATTCACCCTGTCGAGCACGGTAATCTTCAATCGCCGCCCGTATAGCATCGGGGGCAAGATTGGAGCACGCCATTTTTTCATCCGGTAACCCATGAAGAGCGTCGGCAACGTCCCGGCGGGTGAGCTGGGCAGCCTCTTCGACAGTTTTTCCTTTGACCAGTTCCGAAGCCATAGAGCTGCAGGCAATAGCTGCGGCACAGCCGAAAGTCTTGTATTTTACATCAACCAGCCTGCCATCGACAACCTTGATGAATATCTTCATCACATCACCACAGGCAGGATTGCCAACCGATCCCACCCCGTCGGCATCCGGGATTTCTCCGGTGTTACGGGGGTTCTGAAAATGGTCCAATACCGTTTCGTTATACATAGTTGACAGTATAAACAATTTCGAGCATAAGAAAAATTATTTTTCGGAAGAATCTTTTCCTATGAACCATCATATATTTTACTACGATCCAATTCCTACTTGCGGGTTATAAAGACAAAGTTATATTATATTTTTGAGAGGAATATACCATGATAAAGTTTATCGGCATACTCGGAATTGCTATCCTCCTGATTACAGCCATAACTATTTCCGCTGATGATACTCACGAGAACAAATTTGATATTATGAATCTTATCGGTCGCTGGGAAGGCACCGGCTCATTTATTATTCCCCGGACCACCAGCGAATTAACTATCGAAGGCTCCGGGGCGTTTGAATATGATTCGCTGCATAACCGGATACGTACTTCCATGTATGGCTCCAAGTTCATGATGACATATTCCGATTCCGGTTATCTCCAGTACTACCCCGAAACCGACTCCGTCTCATGGGAAGTCTGGGATAACTGGGGAAAACATGCC
>JAJRZL010000122.1 GCA_024275255.1 Candidatus Zixiibacteriota bacterium
GGCGAGTGGGGTCTACTTCTACCGCCTCGATGTTGGCAGCTTCAGCGATACCAAGAAAATGGTCCTCCTGAAGTAATTCCGACAAATACCAGTATAGTTTGGTATAGACAAAGCCCCGCCTACCCGGCGGGGCTTTCTTTTAAGAGGGAACTTGCAAAACTGATATGATAATTATTGTTTTACTGTCGGCAATGAATCAAGAAGCTTGACAATAGCTTGTATTTCAAATGGCTTTTGCAGGAATCCAGCCGGTTGATAATCGGAACTGCTTTTTAGAATATCTTCATCGGAGAAAAAGGCGGAAATAAGGATAACGGGTAAATCCGGTTTTATCTTTTTTATTTCCTTGAGCAAAGTTATCCCGTCCATACCGGGCATTTTAATATCGGTTATAACTGCATCCACCTTGCCATATTGCAGTTCCCGCAGGGCTTCTTTACCTCCTTCGACAGCGGTTGTAATAAAGCTGTTATACTGCAAGGCTTCACCAAGCATGTCACGGAACAAATCATCATCTTCAACAATCATTACCCGACGAAAGGTGTGTTTATTTTTTGAATGTTTCTTTGACAGGGCATCCTTGATAAGTTGTTCGATATGTCCGATTCGAAATGGTTTGGCAAGGAATCCATCGGGGTTGGCACTCCCAATCATGTCTTCACTGGTTACCCCGGTAATAAACAGTACCGGTAATTCCGGGTAGTGTTGTCTGATTTTTTTTAGTAACATGAAGCCATCGAGTTCCGGCATACGGATATCGGATATAACTAAATCATAATGATTGTGCTGGAGTTTTTGTAAGGCGTTATTACCGTCCGAAGCGATATCGGCATTGTATCCAATCGTGTTTAAGGTATCAATGAGTAACTCCCGTAAACGGGCATCATCGTCTACGATAAGGATTTTAGCGGATTGCTCTCGCATGATATACCGCTATTAATTTGATTGTTTAGATGATAATTCAAAAGGTCTATACATGGTCAAATCCCCTCATCTTTCAATCAACATAGAGAAATACATATGAACAGTCAATGTAAAAATAAAAAAGGCAACGGAAGTTCCGTTACCCTTTCATTGTTTGTGTCGTGGATATCTTTATAACATCTTTTTCAATGGAGATGCATCTGCCTGCCATTGCCCTTTTCCAACATTATGAGAACCCTTGAAAACAAGATAGGAATACTTTCCATAATGCGGTATGAGCTGTCCCAGCCGGGGAAGGGACTGGAAATCATTTGTCAGGACAATCATGTATTTTTTATACCCGTTCCAGTTTTCTCCTGTGCATATAACCGTATGTCCGGCTTTGGGATAACGTTGTCCGTCAACTATAATACTGTTTGATTCCATCTGTACCCGGTTTTTGAAATATGTCGGCAGTTTGGAAGGGTTTAATATCACAGGAAATACACCGGTATCGGCATTGCCGAAAGATTCGGCAGCCTGTATTTCTATGGTTGTATCGCTGGAGATATTTTCACAGAAGGTCCTGAACAGGTTGTTTGTTTTGGGTTTTGTCTCAAACGATATGTATTGCTTTTGAGGGTTTCCCATAATAGCGGATACGATTGGTTCGATTTCTTCCGGGTAAAGTTTCCTGAACAGGTGGTATTCCGGATCGACTTCCAGTGTGGTCATATTGGCTGGTATATTTAACGTATATTCCATTGCTGGTGAATCGAGAATGACAGTGGTGTCATATTGTGTGTTTGGTCCGGTAAAATGGAGTGGTACATATAAATGATATTTGTCACCGCTGGTTTCGGTAAGTTTAACGGTAACCGTGTGGATGTCATTACCTGAGGTATTGTTCAAAATCTCCAGTCCGATAATCGGTGCCCCGGCTCTGTCAATCCATTGAGGAATAATAAACGAGAGCTGCATTCCGGAGGTTTCCTCGAACGCTTCTATCCATTCTTTCCAGGATATTTGTTTGCCGATATATTTTTTATATATCAGTTTCCAAGCATCAAAAAAAGCATCAGTTCCGATGATTTGTTCAATCATGTGGTACACCATCATGGCTTTATTATAACCGATAGTCCGGGTATTGGGACTGGTTCGGGAAGTGAACTCCCGGATCGGGAAATCGTTGCCTTCATTGACATAGCTGACATATTGTTTCAGGATATTTTTCCGATAGTCTCGTGCCTCAGCAGGAGATTTGAGCAGTTTATATCGATAATCAGCACCATACACGGTTGCTGCCTCGCACCAGTTTCCTCGTTTGTAATCGACATAGACACTATTACCCCACCAGTTGTGAAGGACTTCATGCCCCAGGGAAGTACGAATGATAAACGGCAGACGGAGCACCTGTTGTCCGAGCAGTGTCCATGCCGGCATCCCATATCCGGTGGGGAAGAAATTTTCGGCAACGGTAAATCGTTTATAGGGATAGGGACCAATCAGCTCGGAATACATTTTGATATAGCCGACAGTAGCATCGAGATAGTCAGCAATCAACCCCGTGTCGGATTCAAAGAAATAACAGGCAACTTCGATACTGTCAAGATAGGTGGAACGGGTTACATAGGGAGCCGCCATGAACATGACTCCATCCGATTGAAACGGATTTTCCCATTGTTGGGTTTTTCTCCCGTCAATAATTTTGCTCGACAAACGGTTCCCATCGCTGATAGATTCCCAGTTTTCGGGGATATTTGCAGTCAGGGTTATTTGCAGGGTGTTTTCGTTCCCCTGGGGGTAAAAGTATGATGCCGGGCTGAGATATGCTCCCTTATCAAGAATAGTGCCGGAGATTTCTTTGCCGACCATTTCATTTGAAAAGCGGACATTGGAAACATCTTCAAAAAATACACCACCATACATTATCGAAAAGGAAACAGTGCCAGACTGATGAGATTTGAACAGGATTACCTGGGTGTTTTCTTCCGGCTCTACCTGGGAATAGAGTTCGGTAAGTTCAGGTGGTAATAGAGAAGTATCGGATGAGTTCATGGCAATATAAGTCATTTCTTTGTCTTGTACGGTAAAAGACTCAATAGATACATCCTTGTTCATATAAAACATGTTCCACCCGTTTTGTACCTTCATCGAACCGTTGTCAGTAATTCGGGCGCTGTGAGTGGGAACATCAAGAGTGAGCGAGATATCATGGTTTTGGAAGTCTGCCAGTGTAATTGTTTTCTCCCGGGTACAGGATGAAAAGGCAAGAACAGCCAATACAAGGATGAACATAACAGTGAGCTGTTTTATCATTTTGTCATAATCCTTCTATAAGTGAATTATTGTTTTTTTATCTTTTTTGATATGAATGGTTACTCTTTACATACGCATCCATCCAGTTACTCATTTCATACAGGACATGCATAATTGACTCCCGTGCCCGGTAACCATGACTCTCGGCAGGAAGCATAACTAATTTCGCCGTTGCTCCCAGTCCTTTCAAAGCAGCGTAAAAACGTTCGCTCTGAAGAGGATACGTTCCGCTGTTGTTGTCTGCCATACCGTGAATCAGGAGGATAGGTTCGTTGATTTTGTCGGCATGCATAAAAGGCGACATGGCAAAATAGACATCCGGTGCTTCCCAGAATGTTCGCTCCTCCGACTGGAATCCAAACGGAGTCAGGGTACGGTTATATGCCCCGCTACGGGCAATACCGGCAGCAAACAAGTCGGAATGAGCCAGCAGGTTCGCCGCCATAAAGGCACCATACGAATGCCCCCCGATAGCAATCCGGTTCCTGTCGGCTACTCCTCGTCTGACAACTTCATTCACCGCTGCCTTGGCACTGGCGACCAGTTGTTCCACATAAGTATCGTTCGGTTCCTCACCTTCTTCGCCAATAATGGGCATAGAGGGGTTATCGAGTACGGCGTAGCCATGTGCTAAAAATAGCAGGGGTGAATACCAGCGAATACGTACAAAACGGTATGGCGAATCGGTTACCTGACCAGCAGCATTGGCGCTTTTGTACTCACGAGGATATGCCCACATCAACATCGGCAGGGGACCATCCTGTTCTGGTGAGTAGTCAGGAGGCAGGTATAATGTAGCTGTAAGATCTACACCATCAGCCCGTTTATACCGAATCAATTCTTTTTTTACATTGGCAAGTTGTGGGGTGGGATGAGGAAATGATGTCAATTGTTTAAGCTTCTCGTTATCATTTTTCACATTGCGGATAAAGTAGTTGGGCGGTTCGGTGGTGGATTCCCGGCGAGTCAGCAAACGCATAGTGGAAATGTCAAGCAGACTGACAGGTTGTTCATAATATGGTGCCCGGGAATGGAATAGCCGTGTTGTTCCATGGGTTGACAGGTCAAATTCATCAAGGAAAGGTCTGTCTCCTTCGGGGGAGGCGCCTTTGCCGGTAAGGAAAATAGTTTTTCCCTGTTTTCCTGTCAGCAATACAGAAAACCCATGCTTTGAGTGTTTCATGAGAGGTTGCCCGGGATCGCTGTAACGGTCTTCAAAAGAGCGATCAATAATAAGGCGTGGGGAAGTTTCCGGGGAATCGGGACTTACCAGCCAGGATTTTGTTTCCCTTGTTTTCCACCAGAATTCGGTGACAATTGCCGTGTTTTGTTCCCCCCACAAGATTTCATCGAATCGCAGTCCGAGTGTTATCAGTGGTTGGGGAGTGCCGTCAAAGGGGGCGGGAAGCAGGTACACCCTGTCACGCTGGGTAACATCTTTCCCGGCATCGCCATCGTCGAGAGCTTCTACCCAGTACAACGTAGCATCGGTATCATGCCGCCAATTGATTAACCGCCTGCCGGTACGAACTGAGCCGAACGGGACCGGGATATTATCTGCAAGGGGTAAATCGGCAATCCGGGCTACTTTTTGTCCTGTTATGTTCCATACTTCTGTGCGAAGCGGAAACCGGTAATAGGGTACAGTATAGGAAAAGGGACGCTGAATCGTTTTAACCAACACGTAGTTTCCATCTGGTGATGGTCCGGCAAAGGTGTAAAGGTCCGGCTGTCCAAGTAGTATGGTGTTGCCGTTTATATCTATTTTTACTATCTGCGAGGTGGTGTAATAGGTAAATACGATTTCATCGTAGGGACTTTTCAGCAGGTCCTGGTAGGTTCTGGCAGGAGCTTTTCCTTTGAGGTTTTCCTGAATAATTGGTCCTGTCGGTACTGATGGTTTTTGCGGTGGTGTGCCGCGGTCAGCAGGAGTTGTTAAGGCGATGAGCGTTTTGCTGTCCGATACCCATGAAAAGGGATTCCCGACAGCGGAATTAAGAGAAACCGTTGACAGCCGTTTTGCCTTACCGGAGATGATATCGGCATACCAAAGCTCAAGGTGGTCGGGTTTGGTTATCACAAAGGCTATCTTTTTGCTGTCCGGTGACCAGCGTACATTGGTAATATGCGGGCGTTCCGGAAGTCCGGTAATTTCCTGCTCTTTATCCGTAGTAATGTTTTTCACGGTCATTTTGTTATAATACCATCCCCGGCTGGGACCATTGGTGCGCGGGTTGATACGCAGCCCCGCAAGACGCAACTCGGGCTGGGATACTTCAGCTATTGAAGGCAGTCCCGGGTAATAGAGAAACAACATCCGGGTATTATCGGGACTGATTGAAATCCTTGGGGTAAAGGGAGCATCGACTAAATCTGCAATAGCTTTGGGTGGCATCATATAGTGCTGTTTTGGTTGTTGAGCAAGAGACGTGACAGAAAGCAACAATACCAAAAAAGTAATAGTGAAATGCAATTGCTTATTAGTCATATGTACAAGACTCCATGTTTATGAATTATTTCCTGTCTGGAAGAATAGGGAATGATTGACCGAAGAGCAAGGAGTTTGGGTTTTATTGTGGTATCAAAATTGCAGCAATGGTGCTACTGCTTCATGCAGTGCTGCTCGATAATGCAATCCCCTGATATCAGAAGCCCGCATTATTTTGCCAAATGTGTCAAACTCCTGTAGTCCAGCCAGTCGAACTTCTCGTATTTCATCATGATCGGTAAATTGAAATTCTCCGCTCTGGTACACTGCCTGCATAACAAAGCTGGTCCACGCAATTACCCCGATTTCACTGATAAAACGAACATCACTTTGCAGTAAAAACCGTTGCAGCATAATTTCGCATCCGGTTTCTTCCCGAGCTTCACGCAAGGCGCCATCGGTAAACGATTCTCCCGGTTGTAACCCGCCCGAAGGAGCACGGTATAACCCCGGGGGATAAAATGGCTTGGCAATAACGACGACTTTATTGTCCTTTAATATATACATGGTGATATCATGTTTTCTGCCGTGTTTCTGGGAGGATTTTATCCGCTTGAATTCATGTTCGGATACGGTAAACTCAAACGATACATGCTGGGGATTACCGAACCGGGTGACTATTTCATCGAGCATCTTTGTCGTTACATACATTTACAGACCTGTCAGTGTCACTTATAAAAACAATGTTGTTATTTCGTTTTGCAGTGGCAGGGTAGTCACTTCGGCGCCGTTGTGGCTGATAAGCATATTTATTTCGGTTCTGAAACCGCAATCATCCATATAAATCCCCGGTTCTATCGAGAACAGATGCCCCTTGCGCAGTTTCCGATTATCTTCTGTTTCGAGATTGTCAATATTCGGTCCCGGACCATGTTCGGATGTCGTAATGGAATGTCCGGTGCGATGAGTAAAATATTGTCCGTATCCGGCATCGGCAATAACCTTGCGGCAGACATCATCAACCTGGGCGCCATAGACCGGCTGTTTCTCTATATTGGTACGGATAAACGATATCGCGGCATCTCGTGCTTTTACCAGAATGGTAAACAATGTTTGATATTTTTCCGGTAGTTCTTCTCTTGTGCCGGTAAAACACATCCAGGTAATATCGCCATACACCGCCTGGGGTTGTTTCAGTTTTGCCCAGAGATCCAGTAACACGAGATTGCCTCGTTGTATTACGGCACTGGCTTCCTGTTGAGGTTCGTAGTGAGGGTTGCCGGCATTGGCATTAACAGCACAAAGAGGCGGGTACGTTGTTGTCATATCATATTCATCAAACTGTTTCAACACAAACTGGACCACGTCAAATTCAGTAACGGGCGTGTTGTGCTCTACCTGAGAACGGATAAAGTCGAACGTATTATCTTTTATTTCAATTAGGTTCCGGGCAGCAAGACGATGGGTAGCTATTTGTTCAACAGTCAGGCAGGCTTGAAAAAATGCTACGATATCGGCTGAGGAAACAATTTCAATCCCAAAACTTTTTACCAGCTCAATCGTTCCGGCATCGACCAGCCCGATATACGGCAACCGTCCTCTGGGTGAGTATTCCATTGCCAGGGTTGATACATGCTGCAATAGGGTTTGCAGCTCCTGTTCCAATACAATATAACTTGAATATGTTTTAATAATACCGGGAACAGATGCAAATTTATCCTGCTCGATAGCATGGACAATGGCAACAGGCTCACCGGTAGCAGGGATAAAATAAAATGAGCGTCGGGTGATAAGACCGTTCAGCTCAAGTAGTTCCATGGCAATGGTGTTGCGACCGTGAAAGTCCGCCAGCAGCCAGCCATCGAGGTTATGCTCTGCCAGATAAGTCTGGATACGTTGTATTTCCATGATGTATCCTCAAAATAAAGAGCTCATGTTGTACTGCTGAATACCAGTATACGATGTTGTTACATTCTTGTCACCTTGATTTTCCATCTCTTGACACTTCTGGCAGGCAACTATAGATTGTCTGAATCGTATGAATAACATGATGGGTACTGCTCGAATAGTATTAACCGGGGCGCCGGCATCCGGGAAGACGGTGTTTTTTGAGCGATTGAAAACACATCCGGACTTTGCCGGGTTTCTGTTCTTTGAAGAACTGGCTCGGCAGCTTCTTGAGGAGTACCCGGAATACCGTCACAACAGGAATGACTTTCACCGGGAAATATATCGCCGCCAGATTGCCCGTGAAAGACAGGCAGGTAACAGACCATTTATTACCGACCGGGGGACTGCCGACGCTTTTGCTTTTCATCCGGAAACAGCGGTGATGGTGGGAACTACTATCGCGGCAGAATACAAACGCTACACGGCAGTAGTGCAGCTTGGCTCTGCAGCATCGCTTGGTGAAAAGTGGTATCAAAAAGACAATATCCGCACCGAGTCTATTACCGAGGCGTTGGCTATTGAGAACGCTATTGCCGGCATCTGGCAGGAACACCCGGGATATCATTTTATCGCCAATGAAGTGGATTTTGAGATGAAATATGAAAAATTTCTTACACTTATTCTTACGCTGATTCGTGAATACAATAATGTGTGATGAATAAATTGTTATGAAAAATAAACTGTTTTTTACTAATAGAGGATACGATGTATAAGAACGTTTGGTCACTCATGTGCTGTTTTTTCCTGCTTATCGGCTTTTCACAAGCAAAAACCGATTTTTTCAAAAAATTCAAAAACGATTACCGAATTCTTGATCAGGATTTATTGAACAATGTCGGTGAAATTGCCACAATCAAGGATTTCGTGTATAAAAAAGATGTTGCTACTTTTACTTTCAAAGAAGGCACTATTCATTTGCTTCGGTATGTCAATGACCGCCCGACAACTGCTATTTTCATCGGGGCAGGAAATGCAACAATTGATATCCCCACCCATGAAGGCAGGCAGGGGATGTTGTATTCGGCGCGGGATAGTGTGGTCAACGAAGACTTTACCGTTTTGTTTATTCGTATGGCGGATGATTTCGATTTGAAATTAAAAGAGAAATTCACCTTTACCGAGAAGAAACTGGATTGGAAAATGTTTCAACCGGCAAAAGAAGCGCAGGGTGAATTGTTTTTCAAGCCGTCATTGTATCATACTTACGATAATTACTTCCAGATGATGCGCTCTTTGTATGAACGTTCTGAAGATGGCTATTTCTGGGCTGATTTCAACCGCTATGTATTCTCATTTGACCCAAACCGCCCTGAAGAAGTTGAGGTTGGCTACGAGCGTGAGGGTGGTGATGTGTTTCTTACTATTGGTGCTGCATTTCAACGACAGGAAAAACAGAAATATGATGATGCCGAATTGTCTGATATATCCTATCCGACAACCATTGTCGATAAAACAGGTGATTTTTATATTGCCGGACTTGACGGACGCAAGATAGAAAAAGGGGAGGTAACGGTTTCCATCATAATAAATGCCGACAGCTTGAGATACCTCTCTCTCTTTCTTCACTATAACATGAAAATTGATTCTATTTATTACAACAACCAGCAGGTTGAGTACTGGCGACGGAGAAACTTTAACTTTTTTGGGGTTATTCTGCCCGAATATCGCTACAAAGATGATACGGTGAAGCTGACTGTATGGTATAACGGAAAACATTTTGATACGTTCCTCCCGTATGTGGAGAATCCCTCACCCTGCCCGGTGAAACTGCATTTTACTGTTCCCAAGGGGTACAATTACTATATGCCCGGTATGGGAGAGATTACCAAAGCTGACAGAGGAAATGTGCAGTTTACTGTCGAGTCACCCTCGAATATGTATAACAAGTTCTTTTTCCATGTCTATGCAACCCGGGTTGATACGATTCAGGTCCCTTCCGATATTGGCATTACATTGAATTTTATCAAGTCTCATAATATCAGAAAACGCGATGAATGTTTTATCCCGTATGATGTGTACCGCAGCTCGATTACCGATGCGTTTAATTATTTTACCGGTATTCTTGGTGGTCCTATCAACACGTTCTCTGAATATGTGATACCGGAGGGCTTTATGAGTATGCCCGGAATAATACAGGTGCCCCAGTTGGCGTGTGTTCGGGACGACCCCTTTGCCGCCTTTGGAGGATTGGATGCCATTTCTGGGATTTCGGTTGCCAAGCAGTGGTTTGGTTCGTTGATGCGCCCGGTTTCATATCGTGAGGATTGGACTACCCTTGCTCTTCCGAACTTTATGTGTCTTCTGTTTATTGAGAACCGTCCTGATGGTAATTTTTATTATACCAACCTGTTGGCTCGTCAGGATTCCCTCTACACTATCGAAGAGCTGAAACGTGAACTACCGCTTGGAGTCGGAAGGCGGACTGATGTCACGACCCTGACCAACAAAGGGGTATGGCTGTTGCACATGCTCCGGTTTCTTATGTATGATTACGAAACCGGCTCAGAAAAAAGCTTTATGCGATTCTTACACGAGTTGAGCCTGTATGTAAACAACAAGTCATTTTCCAATTCCGACTTTTTTACCATAGCGGAGAAATACTATGGTAAGCCGCTTGACTGGTTTGCCAACGAGTGGCTCTATGGCTGTGGCATCCCGAAATTTGATGTTATATACAGTATCAAGAAACAAGACGGGAAATATGTTATCCCGGTTGATGTCAAAGCAACTCGTGTCAGACCTGATTTCACCATGCCGGTCATATTACGGGTAGTATTGCCGGGTGATAACTATGTTTTTCTGCGTCAAACCGTGAATGCTGGTGATACCCATTTTGAATTGGGACCATTCGACCAGAAACCGTCGGAACTGGTATTTAACGAGTTTTATTCGGTACTTTCTCGTGACCGTGTAAAGAAAAAATAAGAATACTCATCGGCAGGTTGCATCGTATGGATGACCGGGTTGCAACCTGCCATGTGGGTTACTGCGAAGTTTATTCCCCAAGTTTGAAATACCGACCGGCTTTATGAAAGAACCCATGTCTGTTCTGCTCAAGTAAGAATAGAGGTACTTACTGTTTGAGCCTGAACGAATACTCCCATATTTCTGTAACAGGTCGTTCATCGATTATTACGGTAAACTGCAAAGTTGTCGGTCCAAGGAATAAGCTGTCACCCCTGAAAACAGCCGGAAACTGTCCCTGTGGAACACGGATATTATCACAACCGCTTCCTTCGGTTCCCGAGGGAGTAAGAGTCAGCACATTGGAGCCGAACCCTCCTTGAGTGCCATACGAGTCGCACAGGTCGGTTGTACGGGTCTGGTGAACAATTCGGTACTGTTTGCCATCAATAATGAGCACAATATCGTCGGTCCGGTCGTAAACCTGGTCAGCACGATGGACCGAAAGTTCTCCCTGGAACACTTCAGGGTCGGAACTGGCAATGGTGTCTTTGGTACAGTTGACAGCAGCAAGGCTGAGAAGTAAACACACACCCCCCAGGTATCTCATTAACATACTACACCCCTATTTTAAGTGAACACTTGTTTTAGAAACGAATAATACCGGCAAGTTGTTTATGACAAAGCTGCTACAATGTTATATTATTTTTTGTTATATCATGTTCCATCGCTGGGTTCGTATTGTCACTTTTTGACTGTTCCTGATGATATTCAATCGCTGCTTTTACAAACTCCCTAAACAGCGGGTGCGGTCGGGTGGGGCGTGATTTAAGCTCCGGGTGGAATTGCGATGCAATAAACCAGCGATGGCTTGGAATCTCGACTATTTCCACCAGCCGCTCATCCGGTGAAAGCCCGCTCATACGAAGCCCGTGTTCGGAAAGCATATCACGGTAGGCATTGTTGACTTCGTAACGATGTCGGTGACGCTCGGATATCTTTTCTGTTCCGTAAACCCGTTTTGCCAGTGAGCCTTCTTCCAGTTTACAGGGATATGCCCCTAATCTCATCGTACCACCCAGTTCGCTGACTCCTTCCTGATCAGCCATCAGGTGGATTACCGGATGTTTGAGCCCAGCCTGATAAAATTCATAACTATGGGCATCGGTCAGGTTGCAAACATTGCGCGCAAATTCAATGACTGCGCATTGCATCCCGAGGCAAATCCCCAGAAATGGGATATTGTTTTCGCGAACATAGCGGATAGCTTCGATTTTTCCCTCAACACCGCGTTCACCAAACCCACCGGGGATAAGCAAGCCGTCAATATTTTTCAACAGGCTTGCCGCTCCGTGTTGCTTGATATCTTCAGAACTTACCCAGAGCAAATCAACTTCCGCTTCGTTGTATCCGCCCGCATGGACGAACGCTTCGATAATGGATTTATACGCATCCTTCAGGTTGACATATTTTCCGCAAATACCGATGGCAATTTTTTGTTTCGGGTTATGAATTTTTGCCACCATCTTTTCCCAGTTACTCAAGTCAGGAGCCGGTAAGTCCAACCCGAAATGCTGGCACACGATGTCATCCATTCCCTGCTCATGGAATTTCAGAGGGACATCATAAATAGTCGGTACATCAATTGCTCCGATAACCGACCGTGCCGGGACCGAGCAGAAAAGGCTGATTTTCTGACGTAAACCATCATCAAGTGTTTCGGCTGAGCGACAGAGAAGCATATTGGGCTGGATTCCGATAGCCCGGAGTTCCCGTACCGAGTGCTGGGTCGGTTTGGTCTTGAACTCTCCAGCCGTCTTGATATAGGGGACAAGGGTTACGTGAATATACATGACATTGTCATACCCTTCCTCGAGCCCCATCTGGCGAATAGCCTCCATAAATGGCAACGACTCGATATCACCGACTGTTCCTCCGATTTCCGCTACCACGAGATCCGGCTTATCTTCCTGTCGGGCGAACCGACGGATACGGTTTTTTATCTCCTCGGTGACATGGGGAATAACCTGTACCGTAGCGCCGAGGTAATCTCCACGGCGTTCCCGAGTGATTATGGTATGGTAAATCTGACCGGTAGTGACATTGTTATCGGCACTCAGGGACTGGTCGAGAAATCGTTCGTAATGACCAAGGTCCAGGTCAGTTTCGGAACCGTCATCAAGAACAAAGACCTCTCCATGCTGGAACGGATTCATCGTACCCGGGTCGACGTTAAGATAGGGGTCGAGCTTCATGTTGCAGACTTTAAGTCCCCGCTGTTGCATCAGTAGTCCGATAGAAGAGGAAGCTATCCCTTTGCCCAGTGCCGAGACGACACCACCTGTGACAAAAATATATTTTGTTTGCTCAGCCATAATTCACCTTATTTATACACACGTGCTAATTTCCTTACATCACCGGGTACGTCAACAGCAATAATCGGCACTTTGGTAGTAAACAAATGTATAATACCACCATTTTCAAGAATTCGCAATTGTTCCAGCGATTCTGCTTTTTCGGAAGCGGACTGTTTCCAGCGGGAAAACTGTTGCAATCCTGCTTTTCGAAAAAAGTACACTCCTATATGCCCAAAATAGCGATATTGCCTTACCAGTTTGCCTTTCTGTTTATCCCGTATATATGGTATCGGCAATCTTGAAAACCACAACGCCGTACTTGTCTGTTGGGCAGGAACAACTTTCACGATATTCGTATCGGAAAGCTCACTGTCTCTTGTCAGGGGATAGATAAGAGTGGCATAGGTTATCTGCCTGTCGGCTTTCATTTTTGTTATCACCCTGTTTAGTACCGCCGCTTTCAAACCAAAATTGTCCGCCTGGATATTGATGATAATATCACCGCCCAGCTTACGGACGGCTTCTGCCACCCGGTCGGAACCGGTACGGTGATGTTTTGAGGTCAACAGAACTTCACCACCAAATGATGTTACCACTTGTTGTATTTTCCTGCTGTCAGTGGCGATAATGACCCGGTCAATCTGGTGAGCTTTTTTTGCCTCGTTCCATATATAGTACAACAGCGGTTTACCGTGGTAGGGGTAGATAACTTTTTCCGGGAAGCGGGTGGAAGGCAACCGAGCGGGTATAACTGCAACCACTTCAGCCATTTACAATCCTCGCTCGTCTTGGAAGAGACCTGCCGGGAAAGGCGGTAAGACTACATGTACTTGGTGTCCCCGGCTTGAGAGGGTAATAAATCTGTTCCTGACATAGCAGCATGGGTGATGATACGGTTTCTGGTGGTTTCTGTCAAGGTTGAAATGTGGTACAGGGTTCATCGGAAAGAATGACAGTAACAGTCTTGGAATCTGGTAATTTCATTTGTATTTTGGGCACAAGTATAAGGAAATGTTGTTTAAGAAAAGCGATGAGTGACTATTCAAATGTAACAGTAGGTATTCTTGCCCTGCAAGGTGATTTTGAGCGGCACGCTCACCAACTGGAAATATTGGGAGCGAAGGTGGTAGAAGTGCGTGTTGCCGAACAACTGGAGACAATAGACGGGTTGATAATACCCGGCGGGGAATCAACAACAATGGATATTCTCATTGACCGTTTCCGTTTACGCACACCCTTGCAAACCTTTGGCAACACGAAGCCTTTGTGGGGGACATGTGCCGGGATGATTTTACTGGCGAAAAAGATAGAAGATAACCAGGCTGGTATTACTCCGTTAGGTTTGCTCGATATTGATGTTGTTCGCAATGGCTATGGGCGCCAGGTCCATTCGTTTGAAACACCCTTACCGGCGAAACTCGGTGGAACCGATGTTACTCTGAATGCCACGTTTATACGAGCCCCACGGATAACCCGGGTGGGAAAAAATGTAAAAAGTTTAGCATATTATGAAGATTCTCCCGTATTAGTAACAGAGCGCACGATTATGGCAAGTTCGTTTCATACAGAGTTGGACGACGATACGACATTGATGGCATATTTTCTTGATAAAACACTTGCCGCGAGAGCTCAAAGTTAATGGATACTATATTGGATGTATAAGGTCTTCTATACACAATCAGTCGGTGCAGCTTCTGCCCATGCAGAGCACCCGAAAGCACCGCCAAAACGGGAGCGAGCGGAAGTCCCTGTTACCCGTATTCCGAGATGGATACGTACCAAAGCCTCACTGAGTCCGAATTATAACCGGGTGAAAAGTATTCTGAACGAGCATAGCCTGTTCTCGGTTTGTCAAGAGGCCGCCTGTCCGAATATCCGGGAGTGCTGGGAAGAAGGTACGGCTACGTTTATGATTCTTGGAAAGTATTGCACCCGGAATTGTCATTTTTGCGATGTGCTCAAAGGTCAACCAAAGGGTCTGGATACCGAGGAGCCGGAACGGCTGGCACGAGCAGTTGCCGAGTTGCACTTAAAACAAGTTGTTATTACATCGGTTACACGGGATGACCTGCCTGATGGGGGAGCTTCCATATTTGCCCGGACTATGGAGGCCCTCCGATGGCAGGATAAAGATGTGAAAGTTGAATTTCTTATTCCGGATTTTGGGGGAAATATCAAGGCACTGAAAACCGTCCTCGATTCGGGGGTGGATGTACTGGCGCATAACGTGGAAACAGTCCAGCGGTTATATAAGCGGGTTCGTCCGGCAATGAAACTTGACAGGTCCCTGGAGTTGCTCCGTATCGCCAATTCCTATTCACCACGACCGGTGGTAAAAACCGGATTCATGGTCGGTTTGGGAGAAACCGGGGAAGAAATTGTCGAGTTGCTCTATCAGGTTTATGCTGCCGGAGTTGATATCGTTACCGTTGGGCAATACCTGCGCCCCTCTGTGTATCATCTTCCGGTGGAAAAATACTATACTCCTGAAGAGTTTGCCGAGATAGCCAAAATAGGAAAAGAGATCGGGTTTGGACATGTAGAGTCCGGTCCCCTGGTGCGAAGTTCTTACCGGGCGTTTAACCAATCGAAACATTTGTTAGGAACGTAGATGCTGAAAGAAATATACATCGCTGCCCATCACGGATTTTGTATGGGAGTCAAGCGAGCTATCACTATAGCCGAGGAAACCGCCCGGGAAGCAAAGGGCAGAGTTACTATTCTCAACGAAATCGTGCACAATGAGGCAGTGGTGGAGCGGTTCAAGCAACAGGGAGTGGGGCAGGCGTTTGCTGTTGATGAGGTTGATGAAGGGACGCTCATTATTTCTGCTCATGGAGTTGCCCCGGATATCAAAGAACATGCCCGCCAAAAAGGACTCCGCGTAGTTGATGCGACCTGTCCGTTAGTGGAACGGATTTATGAAATCATAGAAAAAATTGTTAAAAGCGGGTATTACATCGTTCATTTTGGTGATCCCAATCATGATGAAACACATGGTATTGTCGGTCATGCCCCGGATAATATTACCGTGGTTGCCACCGAGGAAGAAATGCTGTCATTACCCGACTGGAAAGATAGAAAATTAGGGCTTACTGTCCAAACAACTGCTCATACGAACCAGGTGGCGCAGGTGGAAGAGTTGGCGCGAAAGAAATGGCCTCATATAGAGATTTTTAATACGGTCTGCAATGCCACAACTCAGCGTCAGTCGGCAATTATGGATATTGCTCCAAAAGTGGATATGATTCTGGTTGTCGGTTCCCAGTCTTCTGCCAATTCAAACCGATTGGCACGGATAGCGGATGCTATTTGCGGTCGGGGGATTTTAATCGGTTCCGCAAAGGATATTCAGGAAGAGTGGTTTTCTGGTGAGTTTGAACTCCAGCGGGTAGGGGTCTCCGCTGGAGCATCAACACCGGAATTTCTGGTAGAAGAAGTTATTAAGCGTCTCGTAGATATTTCCGGGGGGCAGGCAAAAGTTATTCATGCAGAAAAAAAGAAACGACATCGTACCGTAGTGTAGCAACTGTTACAATATTACAGATTATTGATACTCATATACAGGAACCATTATGCCAGTATTTGGTGATTTTTGTATAGTAGCGGCAGCGTTAACAACGACTATATCGACCCTTTTATATCTCTTTGTCTGGCGGGGGAAACATCTATACCGTCAACTGGCTCGGTACTTTTTTACGGCTTCCATGTTAAGTATCGCTGCAGCTCTATTGACTTTGCTGTTGCTTATTCTGCGGCATGATTTCACGGTAGCTTATGTTTTCTCGTACTCCTCGACCGATTTACCCTGGTACTACCTTGTTTCCTCGTTATGGGGCGGGCAGGAAGGGACCTTTCTCCTGTGGATATTTTTTGTCTCCATTATGGCATTTGTGATGATGCGCTCGGCTCGTTCCTTTGAGGTCGGCAATATGTTTTTTGTGAACCTGTTCGTGTTGGCTATTCTTGTTATTCTATTGAAGAAATCCCCTTTCGAGTATTTACCGGTATTTCGTAGCGAAGGGGCGGGATTAAACCCATTGCTACAAAATTTCTGGATGACGATTCATCCCCCTATCATGTTTGTCGGGTTTGCCGGTACGCTTTTTCCCTTTGTATATGGATTGACCGGTCTTATTGAGCGACGGTATGATGTCTGGGCGGAAGCGGCTCGCAAGTGGACCCTGTTTGCCTGGACGGCGCTTGGTGTTTCCTTAGTGATGGGCGGATACTGGGCATATAAGACCCTCGGCTGGGGGGGATTCTGGGCATGGGACCCGGTAGAAAACTCCTCCTTTATTCCCTGGATTTTCCTCACTGCCCAGGTGCATACCCTGTTTATCAAACGACAAAGGCGAGGGTTGATGCGTTTTTCATTGATAATTGTCTGCCTGACGTTTTGGTCGGTTCTGTATGGGACTTTTTTGACCCGGTCAGGAGTCCTGGCTGATTTTTCGGTGCACTCATTTGTCGATCTTGGCATTAACAATTTTCTCATTGGTGGTTTGTTGCTGTTTGTCGGATTGGGGAGCTACCTGTTATTGCTCCGCTGGCAGGATATCAAGCCGGGACCGTCGTATTCCAGGGTGGCATCTCGTTCGTATGTCGTCACCCTTGGTATAGTCGTGCTTTTTCTTGGAGGGATATTAACATTACTGGGGACCTCCGCCCCGCTACTTACCCGGTTTGCAGAGAACCCATCAAACGTTGGAATCTCGTACTATTTTGCTACCATGACACCGGTGGCTATTGTTGTTTTGTTTCTGTTGGCGTTGTTCCCCAGTCTGAAGTGGAATCATGGTATGAAACGACCGGCGCTCCTTTTTGTCGGCGGCGTGATTGGACTGATTACCGCTCTTCTCTTATTTATTGTGGGGGTTACCTCCCAGGTACTATACTTACTCTTGTTCTGGGCTGCTGTATGGGCAATACTATCCAACGGTTATATTGTATATTCCTCGTGGCGCACGAAGGGAATGCAGGCGGCATATTTAGCACATATCGGTATTGCCGTCGCTATTGTTGGAGCTGCGGTATCGGCAGGATTTGAAAAGAAAAAGACAATTACTTTGCCACAGAGCCAACTGGTGAATGAGAGTGGATATTCCATGCGGTTTACTGAATTAGAGGAAACTCCGAAAGGATTCAACTGTCATGTACAAGTAAAACGAGGCGGTACGGAGTTTGTTGCCATCCTCCCGCATGAGTTTCCAAAGAATCAGGAAGGGGTTATGCGTAAGCCGTATGTGGAAAAATTTCTCGGGTACGATTTCTATATGTCCCCCCTTGCTTTGGAAGAACCTGAAAACAACAATACCAACCAACTCATATTATCCAAAGGGGAAACAGCTTCATTTGATAAATATACAATTACATTTCATGATTTTGAGTTGGGTAGTCATGGTGAGGAAGCCATGACAGAAGCAAAAGCATTATTAACCGTTGTATACGAAAATACGGAAGAAGAAGTTGTCCCCTCGATTCGGCTGGTAGGCGGAACGTTGGAAACCACTCCGGGAAAATTCGATTACGGCAAAGCATCGGTAGTTATTGCCGGAGTACGCCCTGAGGATGGCTCGGTTGTTCTTGAGTTCCGGGGCGACTTTTTACCGCAAACGGAACTTCAGACTGCTTCATTAGTTATTGAACTTTCTGAAAAACCGTTAATAAATCTGTTCTGGCTGGGGACTATCCTGGTCTTTATATCGGGGGCACTTTCAATGCAAGAGCGGCGTAAACGACACAGTGCAATTGCCGTAAAGCAATCCTAAACAGAATCTTCTACCAAAAAGGTTGCGTTTTAGTACAGTATTTATTGCCGGGTTGTTTTTGATTTGATTACTGTGTTTTTATTGTGTTTATTAGTACCTACGCAACAGGTGGATTAAGAAGACGTGGCTAAAATCAAAATGGGTTTCCTATCGGAGCTTCCCCCGGGGAAGATGATAGAAAAGCGGATTATGGCTCGTCGCATAGCTGTTGTGAACGACGCCGGAAAGATTTATGCGATTGAATCCGATTGCAAACACATGAAAGCCTCCCTGTCAACTGGAAGGGTAGCCGATGGAATGGTCACCTGTCGCTGGCATAGTTGGAAATATGACCTGTCAACAGGGGTTTGTGTGACAAATGAAGGATTTACGTTGAAGACATATCGAACGGAAGTTGTTGAGGGTGTTATTTATGTGTTATTATAACTTGATGCAGAGGGAAGAATATGTTTCAGAAAATACATCGCTATCTTGATCAGGTCATTCCTGAACGCCCGCAGGTTCTGCGGGAGATGGAAGCAAAAGCGCAGGAAGAAGGATTCCCGATTGTGGGACCGCTTGTGGGACGGCTTTTGTATCAACTGACGATTTTAACGAAAGCCCGTAAAATCTTTGAGCTGGGTTCCGGATTTGGATATAGCGCCTACTGGTTTTCTCTGGCTACCCGGGGACGGGGAAACATCATCATGACCGACGGTAATAAAGCGAACAAACGGATGGCGCTGGATTATTTTAAGCGGGCAGGATTGCAGAGCACATTTGAGTATCGAATCGGCGATGCATTGCAAATTCTCAAGAAATATAATGGTCCCTTTGATATTATATTTAATGACATAGATAAAGGTGACTACCCCAAGACGATTGACCTGGTGGCGCCACGTCTGAAAAAAGGGGGATTGTTTATCACAGACAATCTGCTCTGGTCCGGAAAGGTGTGCAACAAGACAAAAGATGCCGCTACGAACGCTATTATTGAATTTACGGAAACCCTGTACCATGACGGCAGGTTTTTTACGACTATTGTCCCCTTGCGCGATGGAGTGTCCATTGCGGTTCGTTTGTAGTTGACACGGCTGAGAACATTAGTTAGAAATCAATTATTAAGATTCAGTTATTAAAGTACGATGGCTTTCAGCCGAAGAATATAAGCATAAGATTATACCTGATGAGTGGAACTTTCAACTCAAACTTTCGTTTAATATGTAGGTAATTGTTAATGAAGTCGGGTGTTTACCCAAATTATTCCTTATTACCCATTTTCCTTTACCAGGCTTTTGATTTAAGTCAACGTGTAAAGAGGCAAAAACGCAGTTATTCTTACAGACTGGGGCAGTGATAAATCTCAGTTCTTGGGTAACAAGATTTGAGATGAGAAATATTAGAATATACCAAGCTTGATTGTAAATAAGTTCTGGAGAGATAACATTTTTTTATAAAGATTGTTCTTGACAAGATAACCCGGTGCATATTTTAATATGCACTCTTAAGTCTGTGTCCTGATATACAAGAGAATCTCCCGCGACAGTTTTCTGGGAATTCTGGTAACGTTTTTTCTGTTAAGTGAACGTAATCAGGACGTCAAAAATAAAGAACCGTGCTTTCTTGAAAAGTACGACATTGAAAACTCAGTAGTTCAGGAGGAATACATGGCGCTCAAACGAGCAAAGTTCTTTTCATATGGTAAAGATAAACTCTGTTCCGATGTTCAGCAATTTATCGAAAATGCAGGTGTGTTGCTGGATGTGCGTGACATCGAAAAACAACCGTTAACCGAAGCAGAGCTCAATAGGTTACTGGGGCATTTGAATATTGAGCATTTTATCAATAAACTATCCCCTGCGTATAAAAAACACCGGTTGGACAAAGAGATGCCACCGCGTGAAGAGGTTATCCAGCTCATATTAAAAGATCATACTCTGCTTCGTAAACCGATAGTACAATCCGCCCGATTGATTACCATCGGTTGCGATAAGAAAAAAATTGCTGATATGTTGCAGCTCACAATGGACGGAGAACCCACTGAAGCGAGTAATAACGGAAGTAAACGATTAAATCAGCGCGCATCTGTTCGGTAAGCTGCTGATAAAAATATCCATTATAGCTTTTGTTTTTTTCAAGGGGGAGCTATATTCCATACGTTTACTATGAGAAAGGATAAACGTATGGACATTGAACGCGAAATCCTCGAAACAGATATAGCAATTGTCGGGGCGGGACCGGCAGGATTGGCGCTGGCTTATAAATTGGCGCAGCTCATCGAAGCCGATGGCTCGGTCGATATGCCGGAAATTCTCCTGATGGAAAAAGGTTCCCATTGCGGAGCACATGCTCTTTCCGGGGCGGTTATGGATCCCCGTGGGTTGGCGGAGTTAATCCCCGATTATATCGAAAAAGGTGCTCCCTTGTCTGCACCTGTTTCCACTGACAGCATGTATTATTTGCGTAAGTCAGGGGAATTCAAGTTTCCCTTTTTACCGCCGTCATTGAGTAATCATGGTAATTATGTCATTTCCCTTAACCGGCTGACTTCATGGCTCGGTGAACAGGTAGAGGCAAAGGGGATTGATATTTTTGCCGGCCTTGCCGGATATAATCTTGTCATTGAAGATGGCGTAGTAAGCGGTATTCAGACGGTTGATATGGGGCTTGATAAAGAAGGAAATCCAAAATCCAATTTTGAACCGGGTTCGATTGTCAAAGCAAAGGTTACGGTTTTATGCGAAGGAGTTCGTGGTTCGTTAACACGCCAGGCATTGGAACAAATACCGGAACTGACAGCGGGGCGACTGCCCCAGACATTCCTGACCGGTGTCAAAGAGGTCTGGGAAATTCCCGAAGGACGTATCAAAGCCGGTGAAGTTATCCATACTATCGGTTGGCCCCAGCCGAACCATGAATACGGCGGCGGCTGGGTTTACGGAATGAGCAATACCATGGTCTCGGTCGGCTATGCTGTCGGGTTGGATTCTCCCGATCCCACCAACGATCCTCACATGAAATTCCAGCGGTACAAAACCCACCCGGTATTGAAGAGAATCCTTGAAGGCGGCACCATGCTTCACTACGGGGCAAAAACAATCCCCGTGGGCGGGTATTATTGTATGCCGAAACTTTTCCACGCAGGGTTGCTGCTTTGTGGAGATTCTGCCGGTTTTCTTGACCCATCTCGTTTGAAAGGAGTGCATCTGGCGATTAAGTCGGGGATTATGGCAGCGGAAACGCTGTTTGACTGTCTGAAGGATGGCGATTTCTCTCCAGGTAAACTTGCCGGATATGAACAACGATTTGAAAATAGCTGGTCAAAACGTGAGTTATATAAATCACGCAATTTCCATGCAGCGTTCAAAAATGGTCTCAAGTCGGGGATGTTCCATGTCGCAATCCAAACCCTTACCGGAGGAAGAGGGCTGTTTGATCGACGGGAGCACAAACCGGATCACGAATATATGCTCACGATTGAAGCCTTTACGAAACGATTCGGTCAAAAGCCACACAAAGAATCAATCAAGTTTGATAATTCATATACATTCGATAAATTAACTGATGTCTATAAGTCGGGTACTCAACACGAAGAAGAACAGCCGCCACATCTGGTGATTGCTGATTATGATATATGCAATAATCGTTGCACCGAAGAATATGGTAACCCTTGCCAACATTTTTGTCCGGCGCATGTATATGAGATGGTAGAGGATTCCGAACGTGACGTAAAGTTGAAACTACAACTTACCCCGTCGAATTGTGTGCACTGCAAAACCTGTGACATCGCCGATCCATACCAGATAATACGCTGGGTAACTCCCCAGGGTGGTGAGGGTCCGAATTACGAGAATTTGTAAGAAGGGGAAGTGAAAATACAGATATATGGTGGCTCACTGTTTGGGAGTTGTTGAAAAACTTCAATATTTTTTCTCGAGCACCCTTCGACTCCGCTCAGGGTGGCTTGAAAGTCGCTGTCATTCAACATGTCGAGTAGGTCGGGTTCAGAATCCGCTGTACGCGGATGAAAATCCGACAATCTTTTTGTTTTATTATTTAACAGGGATATGTCGGGTTTCTCATTCGTCCGCCTGCAGCGGACTCATTCGGAACACCGACCTACTGTCAATGTGAGTAGGACAGGACCCTTGCAGTCCTGCCGAATATGTGATGAAATCACTGTTTTTTTGTCACCCCTGCGAAAGCAGGGGTCCAGTAACCTTATAAGACAAAACTGGATTCCCGCCTTCGCAGGGGTGACAAATATAAAGGAACAATGTCTTATTATTCCTCAAGAGTTTTCTATAAGACCCAAGAGATGCGCCACCCGGTCTTCATATTTTTGTAGAAGTTACAGGCTGAAGAAGCAAAGTCTATGTCATTACTTATGAACGGTTGTAATGACCAGCCAGAAGATAATCAATAATGCCATAAGAACAGAAAGCATGAGATATTGACGAGGGGTTGATGGGGTTACCTGGAAAAACTCCCGAGTTTTACTTTCCCGCTCGAATGCCTGCATCGCTTCGAGAGTAACAAGCATTTCTTTCGCACTGAGGAACCGGTCGTCTTTTTTTCTTCCAAGAAGTTTTTCAAGCAGAAGGACCGTGTCACCCGGCAGCTTATATTATGTGTATAGTTTGTCGAAATCGAGTGGTTTATGAAGTATAGCATCTTCTACGTCTGCCTGGGTGGAGCCGGAAAAAGTAGGTTTGCCGGTCAACAGTTCCCAATACACTTCACCAAGAGAATACAAGTCACTTAGTGGAGTTAACTCTCCATTGACTATATGTGCCGGGGTTCGATACCGGACCTCATCGAATACGATTGTTGAGGAATCGTTATCATGAATCATGTGTGTTGAAAGACCGAAATCGACCAGTTTGGCAGTACCTTCGTCGGTTATCATGATATTTGAGGGGCGGATGTTGCCGTGGATTACATTATGTTCATGAGCAAATGTCAGCCCGCGGGCAATCTGGATAGCGAGGGTTAAGAATTTATCATTGCTTATGGGACCATTTCGGATGAGCTGTTGTACTGTTTGCCCGCTGATATATTCCATAACAACAATCAGGCGGTCGCCATCTTTGGAAGCCCCATAGATATTGCCGATATTGGAATGTGACAAGTTGGATAATGTCCGTAATGTTGACAGGCATTGTGACCGAAACCCGGGGTGTGACAGCAGTTCCGCCGGGACTATCCGCAGCGCAACAATACGCTCCATAGTAGTATCCCATGCCTGATAAACCGGTCCGGTATGCCCTTCTCCTAGTTTTTCGACAAGGGTGTACTGGAGTATCTGTTTTTGAAAAAGATCATCCATACTACAATTAATAACGGAAATCCTGCCGTAAAACTTGAGTATTCTTATATTTAACATAACATTATGTTGTGTTACCCGGAATATTCGATTATTTATTCCGAAAGAGAAAAATTAATGCTGGAGAATAACTCACCGAATTATATAAGTAAATGTATAATTATTGAAATCCTGACCGAAGTTGGTTATATAACATCGTATGGAAGAGCAATTCATAGAAAGTTATAAAATACTGAAAAAAATCGGTGCCGGTGGCATGGCGAAAGTTTATCTTGCCGTGCATAAAGATGTACCGAATCTCAAGGTTATCCTGAAAATTCTCAGTGATCCCCGTCTGGGGGAGCGGTTTCGACAGGAAGCTGATAAACTGGCTCTGCTTGACGGGCATCCGAATATCTGCCGGATAAACCACTTCTTTTCTCATGGCGATGATACCGTCATTGTTATGGAGTATATCAATGGTTCCACTCTTGATGAAATACTGGAGGAAAAGGGTCGTTTATCTGTTGAGGAAACATTGAGAATTACTGATGACGTCCTTGATACTCTCAGTTTTGCTCATGAAAAAGGAGTTTCCCACCGGGATATCAAGCCGAGTAATATCATGCTTGACAGTACCGGGAAAGTAAAAATTATTGATTTCGGAATCGCGAAAGGGAAAAGCGATCCTCAATTGACCGCAGCCGGTATGGCTTGTGGTACTCCGGCATACATGGCGCCGGAACAGTTTACCCCGACCGAAGATACGGATTATACGCTGGTTGATATTTACGCGGTAGGGACGACGCTCTATAAAATGTTGACCGGTGCCTGCCCCTTTGAGGGTGACAATGAGTTCGCTATCCGTGATGCCAAATTGTTCAACGATCCTGCCGGACCGCGAACATTGAATGCAGACATTCCGAAACCGCTTGAAAAGATAATTCTGAAATGCCTGGAAAAAGAGCCCTCGAAGCGCTACCAGTCCATACGTGAAGTACAGCAGGCATTACAGGAAATACAGCTAACGGGGAAAAAAGAATCTTCAGGTACGGATAAAACAGTCCCCGTTTCAAGCAGTGATGGAATAGCACAAAAACCTTCAGGGAATAAAAAACCGCTCTTTATCGGTCTTGCCGTTGTTGTTGTGGCTGTTGTTATATTCGGGGTAATGAAATTTTCGTCGGGGGATAAAGTTGTTTCTTCTGATTCCGGTTCCATCTCTGACACTACCGGTAAAATGGATAATACCAATCAACCCGGACAAGCCACGACAACACCTCCTCCCGTGGGAGAAGTGTTTATTACCGTTACTCCGCGAGCTGATGCCATTTATTTCGACGATAGTCTGCTTCAGGGACGAAAAAACTCGGCATTGATAACGTGTGATACGGGACAGCATGTGTTGCGAATTAAAAATAAAAAAGCAGTCAAACGAGTTCTTGTCGATACCATACAAGTATCATCTGACAAACGCCTGGAAAAATCGTATGTTTTTACTTTTCCGGTGGTGAAAACTCAACAAAAGCCAGCAACTCCTCCCCCGAAACCGGTGCCTGATTCCGGGTATCTCGTTGCTGCTTCCATTCCCAGAGGAGCGGATGTCTTTATTGATGGTGTTCATCAACCACAGAGAACAGTCTTTCGGTTCAAGGTAAAAACAGGGAAGCATATCGTTTCCTTACGGTTACAAGACCAGAAATACCTTGATACCGTTCTTGTGACAAAGGACGGTGAGACTCGAGTTTTTTATGAGTTCAAAGAATAAGTCTTGTAAAAACAGCGTGAAGAATATATACATGAGGTACTAACAAATAATTTATACGAGAGGTGGAAGCAATGAAGCGAAGCAGGTATTCGATTGTGCGCATTTGTGCTGTGTGTGCAGTACTGCTGTGTGTTGGTATAGGGTCAGTTTCAGCTCAGGAGTCAAATACTGTAGCTGAAAAGCTCGCCAAAGCACTCGACTTGTATAATGTCGGGGCGATAAATGATGGGTTAAAGATTGCCCAGGAATTACTGACTCGGGATGATTTAACGGCAAAGGACAGCATCGCTATTTACGAAATAATGAGCATGTTAACGTATTCCAAGGGAGTCGATTATTTTAACACTTCTGTAGATTACTTACGTAAAATAACAAATATCGGTCCCTGTTTGATTCACCTGCCGCGGGAGTTGTGGCCCTCACAGCTACGGGACCAGTGGTTCTCGTTACAGAAGGCAAACAATACCCTGTTTTGCAGTGATGAGGCATCAAGCGGGATTAAGACAGTTGCAGTCATGGAGTTTGATAATTACTCGATTGGAAAGTACCAGGAAGAACTGGGACCTATCGGGAAAGCGCTTGCTGATTTCTTCGAGCACGATTTCGGGAAAATAAGCGATTTGAAAGTAGTCGAGCGTGATAAAATCAATTTTGTCCTCCGGGAGCTGGAACTGCAGCAGTCGGGAAAAGTAGATCGGAGTACAGCGGTGAAAGTCGGGAAGATTCTTGGCGCTAAGTACATGATTTTCGGCAGCATTACTCAGCTTGACTACAAACATGCCCGTATGGTGGTGCGGGTTGTCGATGTTGAGACTTCCGAGATTATCGCTTCTGTTGATAAGGACGGCAAACCCGATTATGTTGCAATGGAAAAAGGTCTTGTGGAGGACCTGGCAAAAGTGCTCGATGTGAAACTCAATGACGATGTCAAAAAGCTTATCCAGGAAGGCGGCACCGAGTCAACCGATGCCATGGCGTTCTACTCAAAGGGGCTGGAGCAAATGGATAAGTACAACTATAAAGAAGCATACGAACTGTTCAAGAAAGCTTACGAGTTGGACAGCACTTTTGTGGAAGCAAAACGGAAAATGGATATATACCGTCCGCTGGCAAGTTAACATGGCGGCAATTATTCGGTGAGAATGGAGAACAAGATGTATAAACGGGTACTTGTGCTATGCCTGGTATTCGTGCTTATGGTGGGTTGTTCCCAGAGTTTCTACATGCAAGGGAAGAAATACCTGGGGAAGGAACAATATAATCAGGCAATTGATGCCTTTTATAAAGAACTGCAAGTCAACCCGAAGAGTGCGGATGCCTGGCGTGAGCTGGGGGTAACATTTTACAAACAAGGTAATCTGGTTAAGGCGGAAGATGCTTTGAAACAGGCTATCAATATAAAACAGGATAGCCGTTCGCACATGTATTTGGGGTTGATTTATGAAAAGCAGGGGATGTGGGAACAGGCGTTGCAGGCATACGGAACATCGCTCAGTCTCAAACCGCGCGGCAAAGCGGCTACGATGACACGTGCTCATATTGACCGATTGCAAACGAAAAAGATAAAGTCCGAAATTGCTAAAGCGCTGGAAAATGAATCGTCTATCAGCATTGATACCATTCCTGAAAATACCATTGCCGTTTCCAATTTTGACGGTTCCCTGTTACCGGAAGATAAAGCTCCGATAGCGTATGGGTTGTCTGAGTTTATTGCCGGTGATTTATCGAAAGTACGTTCCTTGAAAGTTATCGAGCGACAAAAAATCGATGTTATCATGGATGAGCTGAAACTCAGTTCGAGCAAAGCGGTTGACCCGTCAACAGCTCCCCGCATGGGGAAGCTGCTTGGGACCCGTCACCTCGTGACCGGTTCGGTGGTCGGACTGGGGGAAGACGGTATTCGGGTTGACGGTGCGATTGTCAATACGAAAGATGGCGCGATGGTTCGGAACAAGGCAGCAGAAGGCAAGCTCCAGTCTATTTTTAAGCTCGAAAAAGATATTGTATTTGCGATTATTGATAGTTTGGGGATTACCCTGACCCCGGAAGAACGGGATGCCATCGAAAAAGTGCCTACCGAATCCTATCTTGCTTTTTTGGCGTATTGTCGTGGTTTGCAGTATAAGCGTGATGGCTATTTCCCCGCTGCTCAGCAGGAGTTCAACAATGCCCTCGAACTTGATCCCGGTTTCACGGATGCAGGCACACAATTGCAGGCATCAATAGATATCCAGCAATCAGGAGCATCGTATTCGGAATCGCTGCGAAATTTTGAAACATTCGCACTCAGCGAAGATATTGGTGATTTAGGTAATCTTGATTTATCCGGGATGGGCATTGAAGTGAGAATCAATACCATTCTCAATAATTCCGGTGTGTTACCTTTTGGTACTACTGGCAGGTTGGCGGACCATCCACCTGAAGCCGGTACGGGGACTGTAGTTGTGAGAGGTGATCTCGATGGGCAATAAAAAACAAACGATATTGATAGCGGGTGTTGTCCTTGTGTTCTTTTTGTGTGGAATGACAGTACAAGGACAGATACGTTACGGACAGCCTGCTTCCGGCGGGTTAACCTTCACTTACAGTTACTGGAAAATGGAGCAGGATACCCTCGAAACCACCCTGAATCAGTTTGTAGTACCGGTAAGTGGATTTATTCCGCTTCAGGATAACCTGGAAATGCAGCTATTTATCAGCAGCGCTTCCAACAGCATGGATATCATCAACGACAACGTATCATTATCAGGCTTGAGTGACCTTCGGATGCAAATAAATAAGTCCTTGAAAGAAGATCGGCTGCTTCTTTCCGGAGGAATCAATCTTCCAACCGGGAAGAAAAAACTCGATGGCGAGGGTCAACTGGTCCAGTTGGCGTTGTCGCAAAACTTTCTTGATGTTCCACTTCGAAGATTGGGAGAAGGGTTTGGTTTCAACCTGTTGATTGGCGGGGCGCAATCATTTGATAATGTCAATATCGGTGGTGGTATTACATACCAATATATCGGAAGCTATGATCCATACGAGGGAGTAGCCGATTATAACCCCGGCGATATGGTGAGTATCAACGGTGGAATCGATATTGCCGGAGAGCAGAATATTATCAGTATTGATGCTGTTTATTCACTCTACACCGATGATAAATTCACCGATACGAAAGTCTTTCGTCAGAGTCCGACTTTTGATTTCCGGTTCCGTATCACTCATCGTATGAGCAGTGGTAATATTCTGAAAGGTTCATTACGGTATGTACTGAGAGGAAATAACAAGCTCTATACTACCGATACGAGCCAGCAGGAAATAATCAGCTCTTTGCAATTATTTGGAAATGAGCTTTTTGTCTCCGGTGGATATACATTTACCGCTATGAACCAGTGGCAGGTTACCCCTTCGGCTGAACTGCACATGATTTCATCAAATGATGATGAGCTCGGTCCGACACAGCTTGAAAATTCATCAGTATTTGGTTTTGGTCTTATCGCCGAACGACCGGTAGGTGAAAAAATCAGCTTGTTTGCTGGTGGGAAATACTTCACCGGAAGTGCTGATGGCGGAAACATTGATCTGACCGGTTTACAATTCACCGGTGGGTTATCGGCAACATTTTGAGGGGGAGGAAGAGCAATATGAAACGATATACAATTTTATTGATACTGTCAATTTTTACCGTTAGCCTGACTGCCCTGTTTATTGCCGGTTGTTCTGATACCCCGACAGAAAGTAACCTCACCGGTGGACTGGCAATGAATATTACCATCAGCTCATCATCGGACCTGATTCAACAGGTGTCGCAGTATGAGCTGGAAGCCAGCGGTGCCTTTGGTACTTTGACAACAGCATTACAAGTACAGGAAGGGATGCTGGTCGGTGAGATGGAAGTCCCTGCCGGAGATGTGCACTTTACCGCGCGGGCGTATGATGGGCAAGGAGTACTTCTCTATGAAGGAGAAACAGATGTTACCGTGGTACCTGATAAAGTTACTCCGGTCAATATCAGCCTTGCCCCGGTTGTTTCCATGATAAAGCTTTCCCCACGATACCTGACAGTAGAAGAATATGGAACTTTTGCGGTAACAGTGAGGATATTTAATATCCCTCATCTTAACCAGGTATCTTTTCGTTTACATTATAACTGGGATTTCGTCGCACCGGACAGCGTGGTGAGAAATCCCGATCTGGGTAATGAAGTAATACTGTATGATACGATGTTGTATTCTACCTCTGGATGGGCAATGTCATTTATCAATACCAGTGATTTTGATACACTGGTGAACAGCTCCGGTGATGTTACTCTGGCAACAGCATATTTTCAGGCAACCCCGGCGCTTGCTGCGCAGGTACGGGCAGATACCACAGCTATTACAATCTCCGGTTTGACCATGTATGATTTCGATGGAGAGGAGTTAATTCCTGAACTTGTGTATTATGATTCCAGTGTTGTAATAATTCAATACGATACAATACCTTATGTTCCTCCACATGAAGCTATTGTCCCGCTTGCTACCGGTAACTTTTGGACATATGTTAATTATGACAGCATCGGAGAGGTAACATCTACAAGAACACTGGAAATAACCGGGTCAGATACCATCATGTATCAAAATCACGAGCATGAAGTGTATTTCTGGAACTGGCTTGATGTGGAAGGTCAACCGAGTTCCACGTACTGGCTGGTCATGAATACTGACTCAGGAATGGTAATGGCGGGGTATATCCTTAATGGAGAAATTGATACAACAAATACCGGATTGATTTTTAAGTATCCTGCCAATGTGGGAGATACATGGGACTTTGGTGACAGGTACTTTACATGGAATATGGAATGTGTTGATACCGCACAAGTAATAGAAACCCCTGCCGGCTCATTTCCCTGCTATGTGTACAAAAGTACTATTCAAGGTCAGAAGAGTTATCACCTGTTTGATAATATCTTTCATCTATCCGGGTTCCAGAATTTACAGGGTGCTTCTGCAAATCAGGATGAGTTCTATTTATACTGCAGCCCCGGGATCGGGTATATCGGAAATGGGCCAACCCCTGATGGTTCCAATAGGGCTGGGGGGCTTCTCCTGTACAAGTATTCGGTTGAATAGAAAAACTGAGATGTGCTGTCATAGATTCTTTTCTATGGCAGCACACCGTCACTCTCTGCTATGACCCTTTTGTCTTTTCTATCAATTCCTTCAATTTACGGAGTGTGTCCGGGTCGGCATCATCAATCATGTTTTTCAAATCATTTTGCAGGCTAACCTGTTCGGCGAGTTGTTTTTCCTCTTCGCTGGTATCCATTCCCAGCAGACGCTTGATAGCAGCGACATAGTTGTCCGGTTTGACCGGTTTCTCAAGGTAAATCCCGGGACCGGACATAGTCAGTTCTTTTAAGTCTGCTTTCCCGATATCATCGCGGGCGTGTCCGGTGACAATGATAATGGGAATTTTCGACCACTCTTTGTTCTTGTTCAGGTCATGGTAGAACTTTGCGCCGGAATGTTTCGGCATTACAAGATCAAGTGAAATCAAGTCGGGTGGTTGTTCTTTTACTTTTTCCAGCGCTTCAAAACCATCCGATGCTGTTACAACCTCAAACCCGGCTTCAACCAGCGCTGTTTTCAAAAATAACCGGACATCCGCTTCATCATCCACGACCAGAATTGTTTTTCTGGTTGTTGTTCCCATGTATTCCCTCCTGATATATCAGGACTTCAGGAGTCCTTGCCTACGATTGTTCCTTTTTCAATTTTTGTTCTTCTTCGTATAATGCCGTCAGGCGTTTGAATGGAAACTCCATGCGAAACCGCGAGCCTTTTCCCGGAGTGGAATCGACAAAGATTTTTCCGCCATGTTCCTGCACTATCTTGCGTGTGGTCAAAAGCCCAAGTCCGGTTCCCTGCCCTCCCTTGGTGGTGAAAAAGGTGGTAAATATTTTTTTCTTCAGTTCATAGTCAATACCACTGCCGTTATCGGAGACTTCGAACATAAGCTTGTCGCGTGTTTCCCATACCCGAATGATAACGTCGGAGCCCTTTTTCTCACTCATTAAACAGGCATCAATAGCATTGGAAACGAGGTTGGTCAGGCAGGTATGGATACCGTCGGGATCGAGCGGAGCTTGTTTCATTTTTGACGGAATATCGGCTCGCAGTTCGATACCTGAGCGGGCTGCTATTTCTTTGTACAACCCCACTATTTCTTTTACAATCTCACCCGGATCAACCATTTTCAGTGACGGCAGGCGTCCCTTGGAGAAACTCAGGAAGTCTTTCACCAGGGCTGTTGTTTTTTCGAAATTGCGTTCCAGCATTTCCCAGCCTTCGCTAATCATTTTCTTGTCATTCTTTTGCAGCCCAAGACTGACAATATATTTCCCGCCTTCCAGTCCCATCAGGATATTTTTAATACTGTGTGCCAAACCGGCAACAGTTTGACCTACTGCTCCCAATCGCTCGGCTTCGATAACCTGTTGTTCGAGTTTTTTCAAATCAGTGACATCGGTTGAGATTTCAATAACGTGTGCTACATTATCACCGGTACGTTTCAAAGGCGAGGTAGATACGACATAATAAATATCCTGTCCCCGCTTACTGGTGCCGACTTGATTGGAGCGGTGGATTTTCCCGTCCCGGAATGTTTTTGCCGCCGGACAGTTTTTGCATTTCGAATCGCGACGTTTATACACTTCGTAACAGTAGTGATTGATGACATCGCCGAATTTTTCCCGGAAAGCTTCGTTTGCCCGGACAATACGATACTGTTCATCAATCACGGTGATATAGCATGGCACCCGATCGAACAGTATCTGGTATTCCTGCTGCCATTGTGCGGTTTCAGTAACCGGTCGTATCATTTCCAGCACATATTCAACTGGGCTGTGTTCCGTTCGTTTCAACGGGGCACAATGACCGACATAGTGCGTTTGTCGTCCGTGTTTATCAAATCCGACAGAATCAGTGACAATTGCCTTTCCTTTTTTGAACACAGTAAGAGCAGGACATTCATCACAAGGGGTCATCCGTTGTTTATGAACTGTGTAGCATTTCTTCCCGTGCCAATCGCCAAAATGTTCGGTGAAATTTTTATTTGCTTCCACGATATTATAATCCCGGTCAATTATTGCCACGTTAAAAGGCACATGTTGAAACAGCGACTGGTATATCATATCAGTCAGCCGACGTGGGACTTTTGACCTGGATTCAGCAGCCATGGGTATGCCTTTTCTTTTTTCGGGGTGATGAAGTTAATGTGTCGATTGTTTTCAGGAATTTGGCAACATTTATGGGTTTTTCCATGAAACAGTCAGGCAACGGAATAGATTCATCAGGAATATATGAACGAAAATCGAAATCATCAGTTTGTATAACCCCACTGATGACCAGTACCGGAATCTCACGTGTTGCTGGTTCCTGTTTCAGTTTTGAGTACATGGAAATACCGGATTCCTGCGGCATCATAATGTCAAGGCAGATGAGCACCGGGCAGATTTTTTTTGCCGATTGGAACCCATGTTTTGCATCCGATACGACAACCGGGTGATACCCGTTCGTTTTCAGGATTGCAGCAAGATAGGTTGCCACATCCGGTTCATCTTCAACTATGAGAATATCCTTACTCATTCTTATGTAACTGTTCCTTCTCCTGTTTGAGATTCACACCCGGTATGACAACATGGTTGAAGTATGGTCCGGACAGGTGTTTGCTGATTTCTGCCTTGAGGTATTTTGGCGGGGCTGACTGATGACAGGTGGTGCAGAGCGCAAGGTTCTTTTTGTCCGACAATTCCTCTGCTTTTTTCTTATGACAGGAAACACATAACTCGTGCATTGCAGTGACATACGGTGGAGCGGTATAGTTTTCCACTTTGATGGGATTGTCACTGGGGAGTAAATCAAGATGGCAGTCATCACATTTTTTTGCTGTCTCCGCCTGTCGTTCTTTTCCTTTTGGATGACACTGGGTGCAGGCGATATTTCCACCATGAGCATCAGCATGCCAGTCATGGTTGAACGCATCAGTGGGAGAATACATGTAACGGTGGCATTCCCAACAGCCGGTAGCTTTATCCATCGGCATATTCATATGGTGGCATTTGTCACAGGACTGCTTTTGCCCAAGACTGTCAATATGTTGGGTATGGGCAAACAGGACACCGTACTCGTCATGGTTACCATCAATAAAAAGGGTGTCGCCACCTCGTGCTTTTTGTACCGGGACAATTTCCACCCCTTTGCTTTCTATCTTGTGACTTGGTATAAGTGCAAAACCAAGAGCAAAACTGAGCAGAAGCACCAGAGTGTATTTGGTACGGGCGGCGAGGGGCGGAGTTCCCAGCCACACTTCCGAAGTATGATCAAATACCGGCGGGGTATAGGGTTCCCATTCGGGGTCCTGAGGTTTCTCTTTCCATATATGGAATCGTTCAATAGCAAACAGAAACGCAAGACATGCCGCAGAGACGACCCCAAGACTGATTGTTATTTCCATCCATGAAGGCACATAAGTATCGCCGGTCGCCCGTAGCATGGTCAGGCCGCCGACATTGATGCGGTTGAAAATCATGCCGAATACTACCATTGATGACCCTACCCATTGTCCGGCGGTACTGGTGCGTACTTTTTTTATGGAAAACAGGATGATGGGAATAACAGTGGAAATCAACATTTCCAGAATAAACAAATATGATTCCCACGAGCCATCAAACATAAGATGCCATTCACCCGAGAGCCAGATGTCAGCCATTTTTACTATGAAATAAATAGATAATACCCAAACAGCTGCTTTTGCCAGTTTTTCGACAAGGTTGGTTTCCGGTTTCCGACGAAACAGCCAGTGGGAGACAAGGCTTTCATAAGCAATCATCATCAGTCCAAGAGCAACAGCGGAAATAAAAAACAGCAGGGGAAGAATATGTGAATACCAGAGTGGGTGCAGTTTGAAGGGCATAATAAGAAACAAGGAACCGAGAGAAGACTGATGCAACGTAGAAAGCATAATACCCAACAACACCAGGGGAAAACGGAATTTCATCAGGATACGCCGAATCCTTGCATAGCGGCTGGTTTCTTCAAGTGGAACCGGGCTGAATTCAAGAAGCAGTACCGTGGTGTAAAGCATTACGCACCAGCCGACTTCGAACAACGGTGAATGAGGGTTCCAGTATATCATCATGTGCCAGATATTCCACGGCAGCCCCAAGTCGAACAACAACCCGAACACAACAGCGAGATATCCAAGAAATGCGGTTAGTACTGCCGGTCGGACAAAGCTGTGAAATTCCTCTCGTTTGAATATGTAGAAAATAGCAGTAATAACAAATCCGCCCGCTGCCAGTGCTACTCCAGCCATGACATCGAAGCCAATCCAGATTCCCCACGGGGTGGCATCGGTAAGGTTGGTGGTTGCACCCAGACCGAACAGAAAACGGGTAATACCGACCGCTCCGGCAAATCCGACAATTGACCAAAGAATAAGCTTGGTGATGCGAACTCGGTTATTCATTTGTTTTGTCCCCTCCCTTGTCTTGTGCCAGTTTCATCCGTCGTCGAATAATCCAGTTGATTCCATACATCGCCCCCCCATACCGACAAATGCAAACGGCACTGCTTTCATTGCCAGTCTGGTAGTTGCCGGTAACGGGGTCGCTCCTGGATTTGGCTGATAGGCAAGAAAACCAAGGTCGATATCTGAGATATACAGGACAGAAGTCCCTCCGACTTCATGTTCCCCCCAAACCTTATGAATATATGTATCCGGTTCCTGTTTTATACGATGGTGTGCCTCTGCCAGTAGTTCATCACGCTCACCAAAAATGGTCGCCTTTTGAGGGCAAACTTCCGTGCAGGCAGGTTGTTGTCCTCGTTGTAAACGGTCGTAGCACATGATACATTTGCGGATATAGGGAACTACCTGATCCCAGTCATAACGGGGAATACCATACGGGCAAGCCATCATACAGTAGCGGCATCCGAGACAACGTTCACTGTCATAAATAACCGGACCTTCCGGCGTCTTTTGCAAAGCACCAACCGGGCAGACAGAAGCGCAAGCCGGTTCGAGACAATGACGGCATTGTTTACGAATATAATGATTCCCCGGTTTCTGGAGTACGGAGGTCCAGTTCTGCGCTGAAAGTCCGTCGTTTTTCTGCCAGACACGGGGGACATCCGTACCCAGATTGTTTACGGTTTTACAAGCGGATACACACTCTAGGCAACCGATACATTTAGTAATATCAGTCAGGATAGCAACACTCACACCGGCGCTCCTTTCTTGTTGAGTGTGGTACAGATAGCATCATCAGTATCTGCCGGGAATTTCCACGCCAGATTGGAAACGAATTGCGACAACGGCATTAATACGCAATGCGCTATCTTGGTGAATGGCATCAGAATGAAAATGAGCTCAGCCGATAACACATGAGTCAGCATGAGCAACTGGTAGAGCTTTGGGCTGATAGTGAGATTAGCGCATACATAACCGGATATAAAAGGAACCAGCAACAGCAGGGGCCAGAGATAATCCTGAAACCGACTGAGGAAACTCGAGGAACGGGTAAATACTCTCCCGATAAATAAAGCAATACCGCTGGCAATAGTAAGAATAGTCAGCCAGTCAGCCCACTCTTTCGACAATGTGAACCAACCGAACCCGATAGCCTGTTTCCACAGGTGCACATGTGCAAACAGAAATACTGGAACCAACAGTAACCCGACATGAAATAATATGGAAATACTGCTGAATATCGGTCGGTATTTGAACACCCGGTTGATTGGGATAAACCACTGGAGGCTACGGCTGATTATCAACCCCCACGGGAGGTCTTTTTCTCCGGCTTTGCGATAGGCATCGTACGCACCCAGCAAGTCCAATACAATAACCCGTAACAATCCCAGCGCCATAATGGCAAAGCTGAAACGAAAGAAGGGACCGCGGGCGAAATCAAGCAACGCATCCATACGCTATACCTCCTTTAGGGTGTCATGTTTTTTCTCAACGGGGATTTTCAGGGAATCATCGAATATGATGGCTTTGTAAATCAGGTCGTGCAACCCGACAACTTCGCAGTCAATCCCCTGGTCTTCGACCAATTCCCGTAATTGTTTCTTGCAGTTAGCGCACGGTGCCACTAACACCTCACAACCACATGCCCGGATCTGGTCGGCTTTCAGTTTACCGCCTACGGTTGTCCGGTAGGGACGGATCTCATCGATGGAAACCGTTCCGCCGCCACCGCCACAGCAAATGTTGTCATCACCGTTGGGGGTCATTTCGATATAATTAGGACAAAACGCTTTCAGGAGTTCACGCGGTTGCTCAATTATCCACCGTTGGCGGGCAAGGTTGCAAGGGTCATGGTATGCAACTTTTTCGGTAACGACGTTGGGATCGAGTTTCAAGCGTCCTTCTTTCCAGACCCGGTGGGTATATTCGATGATATTGATTACCGGAAAAGCATCTTTATAACCACAATAGGTTGGCAGGAAACATTTGGCACTTCGGGAGGCATGACCACATTCTCCAATGAGGACGTTTTTCCCATTCAGGCGGCGTGTTTCGGCATCAACTTTTTTCACAATACGCTCAAGCATCCGGTCGCTGTAAAACAAGCCGTAGTTGATGCCATCAAAGTAGCCGGTACCGATTGTCCATGAATCACCGGTGGCAGTGAAAACCGCAGCAATACCCATCAAAGTTTCCGCTTCCATCAGAAAATCACTGACTGCCGGGAAAAAGACATAGTCAGCACCTTCAACATCAATGGGAAACTTGATTTCCACTCTCTTGTCCTCAAGCATATCTTCGGAGAGGAACTCAAGCGTGTCCAGTAATGCCGGGACCGGGATAGCAGATGTATTCCCGGATGCACCTTCCAGTTGTTCGCGGGTGCTGACCACCAATGCCCGGGGAGCGATACCGATTTCACTTAAAATGTACCTCCCCAGATGAGTAATAAGTCCGTGGTCGATACCGGTTGGACATTCCAGGGCACAGCGTCGGCAGGCAGTACAGTTCCAGAAGCTGTCTGCCATTTCTTCAATCATCTCATCCGTCAGGTGACCGGTTACCAGCAGGCGTCCTTTGAGCATTCCACCGAGAGTGAAATGACGACGATACACGTTCAACAGGAGTTCCGAGCGATAGCAGGGAATATCTTTCGGGTCGCCGGTAGCCTGATATATTTGACAGGAAGTAGCGCAACGGGCGCATTTGGCAGTGGACCGAATATAATGGTCAAGTGCCAATCGATAACTGGAATGTTTCAGGATTGCTGCAAATGCCTGAAGAAACCGGCGCGGGCGGTCTTCGACATCATAGTCCTCGACATGATAACGAACCGGTAACCGCTGGCGTTCTATTACCTCCGGTTTTTTGGGGATAGCAAATGCCTTTTTACGTTCCTCAGGGGTTATAATGTTTGTTTTTATTCTCATTCTATGCTCCAGCAAGCATTACCTGTTTATTGCAGGTTATTCTGAGTTGTATGTATTTCTTTTCCTGTCTTTTTTGGTGTTGCAAGTGACGCCTTTTCGTGGTTCAATACCGGTCCTTGTAAAATTGGCAGTTTATCCGGTGAGTGAGGTTCACCTGCTATATCTTTTGTATCAGGATCAATAAGCTCAATGCCATATTCACGGCAGCACTCTTCAATATTGGGTCGGGAAGGGCATATATACACCCGGGCATGATATCCACTGGGGGTGGCATGATGAAATTCCTGAATCTCCTGCGAATGACGGTAAGTTTGCGCTCCACAACAGATAGCAACTTTTACCGTGCGATGACAACAAGGGCATTCAATTTTTGCCACCAAATCAACAAGGTAATGGTCTTTATCGGGTGCCGGAGTGACCCGGTACCCATGAGATTCAAAAAGGTTCTTTGCCCAGTCAACAAGGTCGTTGTGTGAGATACTGCATGATTCAAAGGCTTCATCGGGGGGACAGCTATGGGTGGTTAATTCTCCCGCAAGGTATTTTTTCAGAGTCGTTGAGAAGGATTCGCCGATATTGCAAATAACAGTTACCCCAGAAGCCGTGAGCATATCACGGTAAAAACCTTTGATACCATTGCAAATTAACGTTCCGACTTTGTGCATCTGGAGCAGGCGAACTCTCCGGAGACCTTCCTGACCGGAAAGATTGACAACCTGTGAAGATAGAACCCGGTTGCTTTTGTCAACTTCAGCTATCCAGAATGTTCCCGCAGCTTCAAAACAGGGGGCTATCTGGGTACCGAACTGTGGTATTGCAATTTTCACCATCTCCTCCAGCAATAAAGTAATGCAACAGTTGTGCCAAATACATGAACGTTTTTATTATGTTGGTATGTAATGGGTTATGCGTTTGTTGGTTGAGGTGGTGTTGCATATATCGCAACACATACTGTTGCGTTGCAATAGCTACTTGTTGCGTTGCAACACTTCACTGGTAGTGTTGTTGCAACAGTTGAACTATTCAGGGAGTGATGCCGTAACGCTTGAGTTTACGCCAGAGAGTAGTTCGGTGAATACCCAGTTCGCGGGCGGCGTGGGTGATATTTCCCTTATATTTTTTCAATATCGTAATTATCCGGCTTTGTTCGTCCATCGGGGTTTCATCTTCGCTGCTGCTTGAAGTTGCCTGATACTTTGCTGAATCTTCCGGTTGTAACAGTTCGAGGGGGAGATGTTCCTTTTTGATGATGCTGCCATGACAGATAACAAAACCGTATTCGATGATATTTTCCAGCTCGCGGATGTTCCCGGGGTAGTCGTGCTGCATAAGGATAGTCATAACTTCCGGGCTGACACTGATAATACGTTTCCCTTTACGGGCATTGAATTTTTTGATAAAATGGTCAACAAGGTACGGGATATCTTCACGCCGGTCTTTTAGGGGAGGGAGTTCAAATTTCACTACTGCCAACCGGAAGTATAAATCATCACGAAACTTCCCCTGTGCTACCAGTTCTTTGAGGTCCTTGTTGGTAGCAGCGATGATACGAATATCAGCCTTGACCGGAGAAGTACTGCCGACTGGTTCGTATTCGCGTTGTTGCAGTAACCTGAGGAGTTTGACTTGTGTTGACAGGGGCAGGTCACCTATTTCATCAAAGAACACTGTTCCTCCGTTTGCCTGGGCGAGCTTGCCTTCTTTGTCCTGCTTGGCATCGGTAAAGGCGCCTTTCACATACCCGAATAATTCTGATTCAAACAGTTGATGGGGCAGCGTGCCGCAATTGATAACCACATGCTTTTTCTCACGACGAGGGCTCAAACTGTGAATGGCATGAGCGAACAGTTCTTTACCGGAACCGGAAGGACCCTGAATGAGCACGGTACTTTCGCTTTCGGCAATATCAGGGAGGATGGCAAACAGCTTATGAATCTTGGAGCTTTTAGAAATGATGTCTTCAATCGAGTATTTTTTGTCCAGTTCTTTGCGTAAATGTTCGATAGCTGATAAATCACGGAATGTTTCCACCGCTCCGAGAACATTACCGGCATCATCACACAAAATTGCCGTAGAGATGCTGATAGGGATTCTTTCTCCGCGACTGTTGATAATGCTCACCGGTCGGTCGATAGTTTCCATTCCGGTTTGCAGGGTTTGTTCGAGCAGGCAGTGCTCGCAAATATCAGAATGAAGCACATCGGCGCATCGTTTACCGATTGCTTTTGATGCCGGGATACCGGTTATTTTTTCCGCAGCCCGGTTGAAGCTGGTAATAATGCGATCGTTATCAACAGTAAAGACACCATCGGCAATAGAGTTCAGGATTACTTTGAAAAATCGCAGGTCTTCAGGGTCATTCATACTGTTTTGTATCACCTCTTTCCTTTTCCTAATAAGTATACACAAATGACTATATAAAGGAAACTGCCAAATCAACATGAAACTGACAAATGTTATCTTACCGGATATCAAATACATAAGCTTTTTTGTGGATAAATTTTGTACAAGTTTATTCACAAAAAGTAATGTCATTACAAGTGAAACATCAACTTTTGATTGACAATTATTACCCGTAAAGACAATTTAGTACCGTCCAGGGTTTGGTGCCGGGTAGCCTGTTTGTAATTTTCTCAATAACATACATTATATGGCTACTTTACCTGAGGGAGGTAGTTGGAGATGAAAACATTTGAACCGTGATGTATTAAGGAGTATGTGAATGGAAGATTTAACCGCTAAACTGATGGAATGGGGTGCGCAGTATGGCATGAAAATTGTCGGCGCGATTGCTATTCTCATTATCGGTCGTGTCGTAGTTAGTATTATGATGAAAATAGTACGTCGCTTGATGCAACGTGCTAACACCGATGATACGTTGACAAAGTTTGTTGTCAGCCTGACCAAGATTGCTCTTATGACATTCTTATTTATTGCTGCTCTGGGTACTTTAGGAGTACAAACGGCATCGTTTGTTGCGGTTATCGGTGCTGCCGGTCTGGCTATCGGTTTTGCTTTACAGGGTTCGCTGGCAAACTTTGCTTCGGGAGTGATGTTGATAATATTTCGACCGTTCCGGGCGGGAGATTTTGTTGAAGCGGGCGGCTCGATGGGTGTTGTTGATGAAATCTCGATTTTTAATACAATATTAAAAACTCCTGATAATAAAAAAGTAATTATTCCAAACAGCAGCATAACCGGGGGAAATATCACTAACTTTTCAGCGGAAGCTATCCGCAGGGTCGATTTGGTATTTGGGATTGGTTATGATGATGATATCAAAAAAGCTAAGGAGATATTGGATGAGTTGATTGCCGCTGATAGTCGCATATTGAAAGATCCGGCACCGACCGTGGCCGTATCGGAACTGGCAGATAGCTCGGTTAACTTTGTGGTTCGTCCCTGGGTGAAAACAGAAGACTATTGGGGGGTCTATTTCGATTTAACAGAAAAGGTGAAACTGACATTTGATGAACGGGGAATTTCTATCCCGTATCCGCAACATGATGTGCACTTGCATCAGGTGAACGCCGCATAAATTATTGGAGGATTAATAACATGACAACAAAAATGAAATTAGTTACCGGTATGCTCTTTTGTGTTATTGTTTTGTCGTATTCTTTTGCTTTTGCTGAGGACTCAACTTTTGTTGGCTGGAAGAAATCAGCAGTTCTTGATTTCACCACGACACAGACATCTTATTCCGATTCATGGACCGGGGGAGAAGCAGGGGCGGTCAACTGGGTTGCCAACCTGAATGGCTCCGCCGAAAAACAATTTACCGATTGGTTTAATTATAGAACGAATCTCAAGCTTTCTTTCGGTCAAACATTGACCCAGGATGTGACGGTTGAAGGGAAACCCTGGAAAAAGCCGAAAAAATCAACAGACTTAATCGACTGGGAACATGTTGGCAAATACACTGTCGGTTGGTATGTCGATCCGTACACAGCCTTTCGTATCGAGTCGCAATTCTACGATGGCTCCGTATCGGCAAAGAAACGCTGGCTCAGTCCGCTGAAACTGACGGAATCAGCCGGTTTTGCCAGAAAAGTATATGAGAAGGACAAGGATTTTGTTACTACCCGATTAGGGTTTGCAGTTCGTGAAATTTTCACTACGGAGTTTACTGATACCGTTACCTGGGCAACAGAAACAAATTCGGCGACTGACGGCGGTTTTGAATCGGTTACCTATATTGTTTTAACGCTGAAAGAAAACCTCAAATATACCGGCAAGCTGTCAATGTATAAAGCGGTAGTCTATTCCAAAAAAGATGAAATCAAAGGTCAGCCGAATGAAGATTACTGGAAAGCGGTGGACATTAATTTCGAGAATATCATCAGTGCTTCCATTACGAAAATAGTTACCGTCAATCTTTACACCCAGTTTTTATATGACAAAGATATCAGCTTGAAAGGTCGCTGGAAAGAAACGCTGGCAATAGGGTTTGTTTTCAGCCTGATATAAGCGATTATGATATCAAGCTTTTTGATGTACGGATGTTATGTCCCCGCTGACATAGCATCCGTTTTTTATCCGTGCTTGCGTTCCCATTCTTTCAAAACATGAATCAGGCGTTCGATATCTACATCGTTATTAAAAAAGTGGACGGAAACTCGTATGGAACCCTCACGTGGTACGACGATAATCTTTTCCGCCAACAGTTTCTTTTGTAAGGGGCGATAGTCGGGGCAGGTGAAAGTAATTATTGATGAGCGGTGTTTATGGTCCCTTGATGATGTGATAGTGTAATATGAAGAATCATCTAAATAGGCAGTCAGCCTGTCGATGAGCTGATAGTTATGTTGTTGGATATTGTGAATACCAAGCTGTTTGAATAACTCCACTGATGCTTTCATCCCCATGAGGTTCAACACGGCATAGTAACCCAGTTCGAATCGTCGGGCGGAATCAAAATAGGGCTGATCATACTTGAACAAATTAGAAAACTTCATATTCCAGTCGGTTCCCAGCCACGACATGAACGGTGGGGATATCTGATTGCGTATCCGGTCGGACAGGTAAAAGAAACCGCACCCCTGAGGTGACAACATCCATTTCTGACAACCGGATGCAAAAATATCTATCCCCAGTTTGTGTACGTCGATAGGTTCCACCCCCATCCCTTGGATTCCATCGACGACAAAATATAAATCATGTTCACGGCAGATTTTCGAGAGTGTATGCAAATCATTTTTATAACCATTGAAAAACTGAACCCATGAAATAGCCAGTACTTTCGAACGGGGAGAAATCTTTTTTTGCAATTCGTCAATATCAAAAAACCGATTACGGGAGGGGACAAACTGGAGCTTCAGTCCCTGTCGTTCCGCTGCGGCGCGAAAGGTGTACACCAACGCCGGAAACTCGATATCGGAGACCAATATCTCATCTCCTTGTTGTAACGGCAATCCAAAGGCAGCAATGTTCAGCCCAAATGATGTATTCAAGCCGATTCCTATTTCACGTTTATGAGCTCCTATTAACTGGGCGTAGTCAGATCGTAGTTGTTCTTGTGTGGTAAAGGCATCATGGGAGTCATCATAGTCTGCTGCCATTCGAATCCGTATATTGTTGTATATTGCTTCCTGCAAAGCAGTTGAAAAAGGACCATAGGAAGCGGAATTGAAATAGACGACGTTTTTTGTATGAGGGAACAGAGCTCGAACTACCTGGAACATGTCGGCATTATTTTGTCTCATGTTGACATCTCTCACAATGTATAAAGGTATCCAATGATAAGCAGCGCTCCCCCCAGTTTCAATAATAAGCCGAGCAGGATATACAGTAAATACGGCATTGATAGTTTAATCCGCAGTGATAATCCCATCAATATTGGAGTTGCTCCGAGGGCGAATGCCAGCAGGGCTACTGAGAGACCGGCACGAAGACCATCAAGCGGGAGGATTAGGTAGAGAAAACTGTATGCCAGGGTGGGGATAACGACAAAGAACAAAAGCTCCATGATATAATTGACAAGAAACCAGCCGGTTCCCGTAGACTCCATCATCTGTGGGGGGATACCTCGAGATATGTTCAGCAGGTGTCCTACCCATTCGTACAGGAGTGAAAGTATCAGCAGGTATCCACCGGCAGCAACTATGCAGTATATCATCAATTCCATTGAAATCATTTCAACCAACCCTCTTGTAGATACCAGTTGTATGTTTCTTTTGCCCCTTGTTCAAATGGTATGCGTGATTCAAACCCAAAATCCTTTAATGCTTTTTCTGTTGATAGTTCCCACGATGCCAGCAGTTCCGCTGCTTTTTCGCGAGTAAGCATCGGGGTTGCTCCGACAAGTTTGAAGCTCATCTCTGAGAGAAAAGCAATCACCCGAAATATCGGGGCCGGAAGTCGCAGGGTAAAACCTCGCTTCCCGCAAGCACGTGCTAAGGTGGTTACCAGTTCTCGCATCGTATAGGCGGTATGCTCCGCGATAAAGTACGCACTGCCGGGGATTGTTGCTCCCTGTAAGGCAAGATAAATTGCCAGGCAGAGATCATCGACATGGACCAACTGGATTTTCCGGTTGGGGTTGCCGATTAATGGCTTGAGCCCCTTGTGAATAGCTTGAAAAAACGAGAATATTTCCTTGTCACCCGGACCATACACCCCGGAAGGGCGCAGCGAGATAGTATGAAATTTGTCCGCATAGCTCAGTGCAATATGCTCACCGGCAAGTTTTGATTTGCCGTAGGTGGTGATGGGGTACGGAGGATCGGATTCAGAGACCAGTTTGTCCGAGCGCATCGGTCCGGCAGCAGCCAGCGACGAAATGTACACAACTTTTTGTACGGTGGGATTCTGTTTTTCGATGGCTTCAAATAACGATGCCGTTCCTGTTTCGTTTACTTCATAGAATCTTTTCGTGTGTTTGGCTTTGGTAATCCCGGCATTATGAACGATATAGTCAACACCAGCCACCATGTCGAAAAGCGTTTCCGGTTGAGTAATATCGCCATATCGGTATTCTACCGGAACTCCTTGCAGCAGTGATAAGTCGGCGGTTTTCCGTACTCCGGCAATAACATGATACCCTTTCTCAGTAAGGTACCGGCTCAACCGCGACCCCACAAAGCCGTTCGCTCCGGTTATAAGAACACTGAACTGCGCCTGTGACATAATGGGAAAGTAGGGAATCAATCTGTATTAGACAAGTAAGATAGTAAGAGAAAATCCAGTTTGTACGACTCTACTTGTTCCAACTCAGATAAATAATATCAGTACTCTATTTTTTCATATTATTTGAGAAAACAGCAGATTGATACTGCAATATCTTGAGAAAAGCATTGAATACATCTGTAAAACCGAACGGCGAAAAGAACAAAAGTAACAGAGAGAAAAGTTATCAGATTATAAGTAATGGTACTGGAAACATTTTATTGGCAAGAGAACATGTGAACATATAAGCATGTGATTTTCAAAATATCGTAGAAAAGTGAGTTTGCTATTCCAATGCAACTCGTTATTTTTCCACATGTTCCGGTCGCAATCGTGTTCGCGGTAGTTCGATATCACACCGAACCCCATCCTGTTTGATAATTCGCGCCGGAGTCCCGGCAACGGTGCAGTTTGAAGGCACATCCCGCATCACGATAAAGCTATTGGCGCCAATCTTGACATTATCGCCCACCGTTATTGGTCCCAGCAAGGTAGCCCCGGTCCCTATATAGACATTATCCCCAAGGGTCGGGTGACGTTTGCCGTGATGTTTCCCGGTGCCGCCAAGAGTAACATTATGGAAGAGAACACAGTTTTTGCCAATTTCCGTTGTCTCACCGATTACCA
>JAJRZL010000123.1 GCA_024275255.1 Candidatus Zixiibacteriota bacterium
GGGTATCCAGAGTTATACATCTAAAAGAACTTGTACACAGTAAGGATGGTTGTTGCTGCCTTCGGTTATATTGAGCATATGGTAAGAAACCGCTTTTACGTTCATGCCGTATTCATGTTTTTGTTCGTTGAAGGTTGCTCCTCGAATAACAGCCTTTAGCTTGTTCTCGTTTTCAAATGTTACCGTACAGTCTTTCATGATGAATTGTTCTACCTCATGGATGTAGATAAGCTTTGACAGGAAAGCAACAAGTAAACCTTCCCGGTCAATTGATTCGACTTCGAGGGAAATCTCCCGTTGTCGTTCTATTTTTGATAAATCCGTTATTACAGCAAACATCCCTTCCGCTGTTGCTTCAAATGCTTCAGCAAGGGAATCACCATATCCTTTCACTATTACATCAGCGGTATGTTCTAAAAATTCGAACCGTTTCATGGTTGGATGCTTTCCAGTCCCCGTAAGAAACTATGCACACATTGTTTTAGTTCGGAAGCATACCCGCCCTCAAGGACAGCAAAAACCGGCTTCCCCAGTCCGACAATCATGGAACCGATTTTTTCAAAGGTAGCAATATCGAGGTTCATTCCTGTCAGCGGATCGCCACGATAAGCATCGAAACCGGCAGACACTGCTATCATATCGGGATTGAAATCGTGTACTTCGTTCAGTAGCTGTTTGAAAACCGGTATATAAGACTTTTCGTCAGTTCCCGCCGGTAACGGATAGTTACGACAGTTTTGTTCCGATTGTATGCCGGTTCCCGGGTACAAGGGGCTTTGATGCGTGGACAGGTACAATACCCGGTCATGTCCGAGAAAGATATCCTGTGTGCCGTTGCCGTGGTGGGCATCGAAATCAATAATTGCAACAGACCTGACTTTTGATAAGGCGTATGTGGTAGCAATGGCAATATTGTTGAAATAGCAAAACCCTCCGGGTGAATCTTTTTTGGCATGATGTCCCGGCGGACGCATCAGGGAAAACACCAACTCACCTTCAAGAGCAATGTTCACTGCGGTAAGCGATGCTGCAACGGAGAGCAGGGCAATGTCGAAAATATTGTTGAAGTAGGGAGTGTCAACATCATGGTAGCTTCCTGTTCTGACACTGTCAACATGTTCCCCGGTATGAACGGTTTGGAGGATATTTTCATCAATCTCCTCCGGTGCAAGAAAGGGATACAAGTCTTTCAGGTGTTCATAGGTTGATTGTACCCGTTGCGGGGATTCCGGGTGTCCGGGTTGTTGATAGCCAAGACATGCTGATGAATAAATAATTTTCATACTATCATGGTCCATCAATGTTGTTTTGATGGAATATTATTTTTCGTTTACCAGTTTCTCCACTTCATCAACCAACTGAGCAAAAAGAGCTATTGTCCGCTCAACCGGTCCGGGAGTGGTCATGTCAACTCCGGCATCTTTCAGAATGTTGACCGGGTATTTCGACGAACCGGTTGAAAGAAACTGCTGGTATGTTTTCAGGTAGCCGGGATTGTCGAGTATCCTCTGCGACATCTCCTGTGCGGCGGCGTAACAGGTGGCATATTGATAAACATAGAACTGGCGATAGAAATGGCTGATACGCAGGCAGCCCATGTCGTTGATGGAGTCGATGACAAGCTCCGGTCCCCAGTATTTCTGGTAGATATCCCGGTATGTTTTTCGCAGGTAGTCAACCGAAAGGGCGCCGCCTTGTTCTACCTGTTTGTGGATAGCCAGTTCAAATTCTGAAAACATAACTTGTGTGTAAAATGTACCAATGACCTGTTCAATATAATGATTCAATAATGCCAGTTTTTCCTGTTTGCCTGTTGTTGTTTCCAGCAGGTGCTTCATCAGGACCGCTTCGTTGCACGTTGATGCCACTTCCGCGACAAAGAGTGAATGATTATGGTAGATATATGGTTCATGCCGGTTGGTGTAAAAGCTGTGCATGGCATGTCCCATTTCATGAGCTAGGGTAAAAACTCCCTCAAGGGTATTGTTGTAGTTCAGCAGGAGGTAAGGATGGGAGCTGTATGTACCCCACTGGTATGCCCCGGAGCCTTTTCCTTGCGTTTCGTACACATCAACCCATCCTGATTCCAGTCCTCTTTTGAAATTGTTGATATAATCTTCTCCCAGGGGTGCCAATCCCTTGAGCACCCATGCTCTGGCAGTGTCGTAGGGATATTCTCGGACCGAATCGACAAGCAACGGGACCGACAGGTCATACGTGTACAACGTATCGTATCCCATTATCTTTTTACGAAGAGCGGTCCATTTGTGAAGGGGAGCAAGGTTCTTGTCCACGGCATCAATGAGATTATAGAAAACAGACACCGGAATGCTGTCATCATCAAGTGCCAGTTCAAGGCAACTGTTGTA
>JAJRZL010000124.1 GCA_024275255.1 Candidatus Zixiibacteriota bacterium
GAATAAGCTGTAACTGCTCAAGCTCTTTTTGTATTTCAGGCAGTTGTTTCAGTTCTTTACGCAAACTGTCCGCTTTCTGCTGATTTTGGTTAAGCTGATGTTCTTCCCGCCGTAATTCCTCACGCTGGTTTTCCAGGTTATGTATCGTTTGTTTCGTGGCATCTATTTTTGACGTGAGTTGCAGCCAGACAGTGCGCGCTTTCTCGATTTTTTTCAGTTTTCCGGATGCCACCTTTACATTGTCCTCAGCTTCTTTTACTGCAATTGCTTTGGTTTCAAGCTCCGCCTGTATTGTTTTCTGTTCCTCGGATAGTGCTTCGATTTCGCGAGTTAAGGTATCCCGATCGATAAGCTGCTTTTCCAACATTTGCGCCTGAGCCTGATTGATACGCGCATCCTCTTTCACATGCCCGATAATCCGGTCAATCCGGTCCACCCCCAGCATTCCCGCCAGGTGGTCACGACGACGCGCCGGTTGTAAATCCGAAAGGGTATTTAGTTCCTGTTGACGGGCTAGAAACGAGGTAAGAAACCCTTTCCAGTCCAGTCCGAGCAGTTCGCCGACATATTTCTTAGTTTCGCTTACCCCGACCGATTCCGACATCTCCCCACGATACAACTGGACTTCGGGACGTTCATTTTTCCCGACTAAACGACGCACGACCCGATACCGGTTCTCATTAATGCTGAAATCAAGGGTGACCTCACAAGACTCATCAGGTAAGGCAAAAATCGATTTTATTTCATTTTTTCCTGTCCTTGCCGCCTGATTACCATATAAAGCCCACGAAACAGCCTCTATAATAGACGATTTCCCGGCACCATTAGACCCGATAATCCCCATAACCTGTTCAGGAAACTCAAGATAGACATCTTTCAGCACCCTGAAATTCTTGATATGTAAGGAATGTAACTGCATCGCAACTGTATTATGCCTTCTCTTACCTGTCTGTCAAGCACTTCATACAATCCAGTATATAGTATTCGAATATAATATGATTAGCTAATAATCAGCAATCTGCTGTTACTGCTGAAATTACCTATAAAATGCCAATGGAAAAAATTTCCATTTTTTGTCTTGACAAAAATCAAAAAAGCCTTAGATTGGTAACCGAGCGTGAGTTAGGTCGCAACAGGATTCGAGAGCCACAATGAATTCAGGTTGTGACATGTTAAAACCTCTTTTATAACGCAATTTGTTAAGGAAACTTAAGTCCTGTGACAGTAACTGACATAGGACAACATGTACATTGAGAACCTGATAGTGCTGTATAGTTCTATGGGGTTAGCAATTGTATGTAATGTAATCTTAACAGTTGCACGTTCTTCTACACTTTCCACTATTTGTCTCTCAAAACCTTACAGCCATGATTCTGATGTTTTCAGAAAGAGTGGTTCGTTTGTAAGGAGGTGAAAGAACTGATAGGTAACCGAAATAATGAGCTAAGAAGCATAACTTGATAACACAACTATAAGCAAACTGGAGTATAAACTCCGACTCCGAAAGATAGGAACTTGATGAATTCGTTAACTAAAGAGCTTGTCCCACATTTCCCTAGACACAAACGCTGTGGGGATATGGCGAAATGCCTCATGACTGCCGATAATCGGATTAGTCCGGCATCAAGCCAGCCTTTACGCGACGAATTTACAGTTTTCCTTACTTTAAGGAGGAAATAAATGTTAAAAAGACTGATAATCGCAGTATTGGTTTTGGGCCTTGTTATTGGCCTGAGCAATACAGCAATTTCAGGTGTACCTAAAGGGTTGGATGCGTTGAACCCCGTCCAGAAGGTCAACACCAACAATCCGCGCTTTTCGAACATCGCTGATGCTCGACCGGATCAGCCAGCCTTTAAAAAACCCGAATCAGCACTCCGGAAACTTCCGGCAGGCTTTACTGCTCCTGCCCCGCCACAGTCTTATTTCTGTGATGTCCAGGATTACACAAGCGGAGCACCCGCGTACTACTGGACCATTCCGGATGCCTATGGAGACGACCTGTTCAACATGCGGTTTACTTCCGAAGCGAACTATGACTGTACGTTGAAAGTTGCCCATTTGCTGATGTATGGTGACGCCATGGTCGGTACTCCCGACATGCGTGTGTACCTGTGGGATGATGACGGTTTTGGCTTCCCCGGCAATAAACTGGACTCGGTTGACATTCCGAATGCAGCTTTGCCGATTTCCGGGTTGGGCTATGTGTCAGCTGATTTCTCCAGTGCCAACTGGGTCTTCTCTGATGGCGCGGAGTATCATTATGGGTGGACCACTCTCGGTGGCGCCGGGGATACCCTGGCAATCATCTCCGACGCGGCTGATGGGCCGTTTGCCGGTGAAGAAAGAGCCAGCGAGAACTATGCCGGAACCTGGGGGACGATGTTAAACGACTGGGGACTCGACGTTTCATTCTTTATCCTGTCTGAGCGTTGTTGTTCCGAAATACCCTTTTCCGATTGCTATACGCAAAGCTATCTCCAGAACTTAGCTTATTTCTGGAGAGCACCACACCCTACCTATGGTGATGAAGCCTACGCTCAACGCTTTAGCGTGAGTGGGCCAGAAACCCTTCAGGTTGTGGATATTGCTATTTATGATCCAGGTGATGGTTCATTCGGTAATGATGATGTCATCATTTCAGTTTATGACGATGATGGCGCAGGTCTGCCCGGCGCTCTGGTTACTTCGGTAACTTTGCCTGCCGGCACCTATGCTGCCTTCCCGGCACTTACCAGTGTCCCGTTTGGCATCGTCATGACTAATGATTTTCATATTGCATTCTCTTCATCAGCAACTGTTGGTGTAGATTATGAATCCTGCCTTTCATCCGATGGTACAGATGGTACTGGACGTTCGTCGTCTTACTGGGCAGGAGGACCGTGGGTAGACATGCTGTCTGGTTGGGGTGTCGATGTAAACTTCTATTTTGAAGCGTACATGTGCCGCGACGAGTACTCTGTCTGCTCTATTAATTCCTGCTATGCCGGTCTTGGGTATTACTGGCGCCTGCCTGATGTGTATGGCGACATTGCCCAGGCACAGAAATTCAGTGCTATCGGTGAAGAGTGTAAAGTGAAAGAAGTCACTCTGGCTCTGTATTGGTCCAGAACTGAATCTTTCTTACCACTTTATTCTGACAGTTCAGCCGTTACGGTTTATGCCGATGCCGGCGGTCTGCCGGGAGCTGCTTTAGCTTCTATCATCGTCGGTCCGGCTGAATATGCTGCGGCAGGTATATCCGATCCGGGAGATCCGAATGGTTCCTCCGTACTCGGATTCCTCACAGTTGATTTTGAGCCTCTCAATGTCACTCTTGCCGGTGACTACTGGGTAGGTATTCATTCATACGCTGTTGATCCTGACCATGGTATTCGGACCCTTTCCGATGCTGGTGGTGGCGGTAGCTGCCCCAATGCCTATGCCGAATACTATGGAGCTTGGGGATTAATGTGGTCTGATTGGGGATTCCCAACCAATGACCTCGCTATGGTTATTGATGTGGAGCATTGCTGCATTCCGTTTACGGGCAGAGATTGTGCTTCCCTCCCGATAACCGACTGGAATACCCTTCAGGGTAACCAGGGTCGTACCGGTGCTTCTGCCATTAGTTTGTCAGACTCCTGGTGCGATTTGACCATGAACTGGAAATTTGAGCACCCGACTGATGGTGTCTCATTTACCGGTCCTGTGGTATATGACGACAGAGTAGTTTGTGCCTTTGGCAGTGAATACCGTGTATTCCAGCTCGACGGAACTCCTCTGTACACATACAATCCTTCCGGCACCCTGCCGTCCGGCAACATTCGTTGTGCACCAACGATTACAACCATTACCGGTTATCCGAATCCGGTTATGTTTGTCTCCGGCGGCGGTAATGCTGAAGTTCACGCCGTAGATTTCAATACCGGCACAACCATCTGGTATCGTGACTTTAATGTAAACAATCTCGCGAACCAGCGCTGGGGTGTCTTTACCGTATTGAATGACAATGTCTACTGGGGTGACGATGATGGTAATGTCTGGGGTGCTGATGCATTGACTGGTGCGACATTAGCCGGATATCCTGTTGCTCTTACTCAGTCAACATGGATCAGTGGCGCCACCGATGGTACCCAGTTGTTCTATGCCACTCAGGCATCCGGTGTTGAAGGCGATATCTACGCCATTGATGCCGCGACTGGTGCTATCAACTGGCAGTTGTCAACTGCTGGTGGTTTGCAGGCTGGTGTTATTTACTCCAGCTATAACGGCGACGAAGGCTTTACCGGTGGTGTTGCTTATGATGCCGGCAAACTGTATGCCAACTCCCGCGCGGAAGCTGACTTCCCGACTGATGGTGTGTTCTATCGTATTGATGCCAATAACGGTAGTCTCGTTGGTCCGGCTATTGCAGCAAACCGCGTGTTCTACTCAACACCTATTGTTGATATTAACCGGGTTTACCAGCCCTCACTTACCCGCTGGGCAGGTGCTCCTGCTGGTGGCAACCTGTATGCTGTTAACAAAGCTCTCGGCACAATTGACTGGGTCGTTTCCAGCGCCTCAGGTGGCCGTTACTATGCTAATGGCGTACTGAGCTGTGAACCCGAACCGGATGCTGATCAGCTCTACGTCTTCAATGAAGATGGCTTCCTGAGCTGCTTCAACGCCGAGACCGGCGACGAAATCTGGCGTCGTCGTATCTTTAATGCCCCTGGATATGCACCGAATATCGGTATGAGCGGCGCCCTGAGCCTTGATGCTGCAGGCGATGCTCACCTGTTGTTCGCTGACTTCTGGGGTAACCTGTATGATTTGACCAAACAGGTTGATCGTCCGCGTCTGGAAATCCAGTCCTACAACCTGCAGGCTGCTGTTGAATTTGGTACTGCACCAAGCCTGCTGGTTACCTTCCCTGGTGAATTCGTCAACACCGGTTGTGTTGATCTCGTATTCAGCAGTGTAACAGCGGACGACGTTTCATCCGGCCAGAACATTCCTGGATTTGCTTCCGCAAATTCAGTCAATGCTGACCTGATGGATCGTGCTAATCAGATTGCCGACAAACTGGCTCGCGATGCCTTCTTGTCGAAGTACCTCCGCGTAAACGAAAAGAATCTCACTGAAAACGATATTCTTTCCGTCCGCGAAAACAACTTCGAAAAGAGCTACAATCGCGCTGCTGCCGGTTTCCCGGCATACCTGAATGGTATTTCATTCCCGACTGCTGGTTCTATTATTGCAGCCGGTGACACCGCTGATCTCGTTATTGACGTTATTCAGTCAGCAATGGATCGTGGTCCTCATGTATTCTATATCACTCTTTGCTCCAATGATCCTGACTTCTATCTCAACGACGGTTCAATCTGTCCTGAGATTCTGGTCAACCTCGTTGGTGGCTGTCTTGTCGATACCACGACTCTCAACTTTGGTATGGGTGGTGCCAACTATCAGTGGGTTACCAATACCGGCCGTCTGGCAACAGGTGACTGGGATGCCCATGGTTGGGAAATCGACGGCGACGGTTCTTCATACTATCAGGGTTCCTATGGCTGGTGGCTGAGCACATATCGTATTGCTACCCACTCGCAGGATTGGACCTCAGGTGGTGGTGAAGCCGATGCCTTCGTATCCATGCAGCCGGATCCGAACTGGTGTGATAATGATTGTCATCCGTATCTCGATGCTGGTGTTACCCTGGGTTACATGACCACTGACGGTGGTAATACCTATAACGCCATTATCGGTAACATGGTCTGTAAGACCTTCCTCGATTCCGTCCAGAACTTTGATCTTGGCGGAGGATGGGATTGGACCAACTTCGGCGCTCCGTTTGACAATGACTCAACTATGGGTCTCTATGCCACCGGTCGTGTCGTTGGTGCTCTTGATGTTCCCGAACTGGCGAACCTGACACTGGAAATCCTTGAGATTACCGAACGTAACGGTAATGCGGTTGATGGTTGGTACATGGCTGAATTCTTCGACTGTGACAACGGCGGTGACGAAGTCAACATGGATCAAAGCATTTCTGCTGCCTGGAGTTTCAATACTCCGGCTAAAGACCAGGCTTGGGGACTCGTTAAGATTCCGTTTGGCTGTGGCTATGATCCTTTGATCAATGTCTGGGGTACTTATGGTGCTTCCGGCAGCCCGGGTCACGGTTTCTGGGATTGGAACCAGTACTGGGATACTGCATACGCTTACTGTACATCCCCTCCGGGTGTCTATGGCGTAGCTGATATGCACAATGGTGATGAAGAAGCACATATCACATTGGCACAGCATGACTTTGCTCCAAATGAAACCTACAAGATTGGTATTGCACACTTTGCTCTCTTTGGTCTGACTGATGCGTCCGATCCGGCAGAATATGCTGATCTGGCACACTTCGTCAACAAGTGGGCAGGGTTCGGCCGTGGTGACGTCAACAATGATGGCGTTATCAACCTGGCTGACATTATCTATCTTGCCGGTACCGTCAATGGCGGTCCTGGTGCAGTTCCGTTTGAGCATCTGTCTGATGTCAATGCGGACGGCAGCATCGACATGAATGACGTAAACTATCTGATAGATTACTACTTCAATTGCGGTGCCTGCCCGATGGGTGACTTCATCTTCTAATCTGATTAGAAGTCAGTCCATAGATAAAGAAGCGAGGTTTTTCCCTCGCTTCTTTTTTTTAGTCACTTTTTTTACCAGTAGTATGTATAATGTTCTTGTATGAATGAAAATGAACTTGATAAACAAATAGACACTATTTCCTCTCTGATTCAAGACCTTTTTGATATCAGCGCCGTGTACCGTCAAAACCAGGATATTGTATTCAGCCTCAATCGACGTTTGACGGATCACAATCGGGCTCTCAAGCTGTTGCAGGAACGGTTGAAAACAGCCGGCTATCGGTTTCGTATTAGTGTTCAAGATGATATTACTCTCCTGAGCATTAACCCGAAACGTCACCTAGTTATCCCAAAGACCAACATAATACTCTTTTGCCTGACCCTTTTTTCGGTATATTTCGTCCCGGTTTTTCTTCGAAATCTGACAGCGGTCTTAGCTCAAATCACCATTCCCCCGGATATGACTATTTCTTTTCTTGATGAAATGCGGATGCTTGTTACTATTTCACCTCTTGCCTTCAAAAACACGCTTCTCGACCTCAGTCACGGAGCCGGGATAGAGTTTACCCTGGCAATGATTTCCATACTGTTTGTTCATGAGATGGGACATTTTGTTGCCAGCAGACGACGCAATATTATCACTACCTGGCCCTATTTCATACCGGCACCGAACATCATTGGTACCTTTGGAGCAATTATAAAATCAAAATCACCGTTTTATAATCGTCGTGACCTTATCGAGGTTGGCGCCGCCGGACCAATAGCAGGGTGGATTGTTGCGGTGTTTTGGCTATTATACGGTCTTTCACAATCAAGCTATTTACCACCTTCTGCGTTCAGCCTGAAAGACCTGTCATTCTCTCTTGATGGCGAATCAATACTCATGCAGCTATCAACTCTGACCTTTATCGGACAGGCACCAGCAGGATTTTACTACAAACTTACCGAGGCTGCTTTTGCCGGCTGGGTGGGGTTGCTTGTTACTGCGATAAATCTATTACCTATCGGTCAGCTTGATGGCGGGCACATTTTGTACGGGTTAGTTCGACGACGACAGCATGTTTTGGGTTTGATTGCTATGGGGGGATTATTTTTACTGGGATTCCAGTCTCAGATGTGGTGGTTCTTTGCCGCTTTTGGTCTCATTTTCGGAGTAAAACATCCTCCAACCATCGACGATAGTCGCCCACTGCCCAAACCGGCTTTCTACATGGGTATCGCCGCTATTATTATTATGATTCTCTCATTTACACCGGTGCCGTTTCGGTAACCGGTGTTGATATTTTTATTTCAAGAGCAGTGGGGTCTTCATCTAAATCATACATGCCCTTGATATCAACTTTTCCTTCCTTGAGAACACGGAGGAAGATATCTACAATCATAGGGTCAAATTGAACCCCGCGATATTTCACCAACTCATCTACAGCCGACTGTAACGATGCTCCTTTTCTGTACGGGCGATGAGAAAGAATGGCATCAAACGTATCGGCAACAGCCAATAGACGTCCCTCTAATGGTATTTCTTCTCCCTTTAATCCTCTGGGATATCCTTTACCGTCCCATCGTTCATGATGTGAATATATAAAAGGAATTGCCGGTTTGAATAAGTCTATCCCTTTAATAATTTTCAATCCCATCTCCGGGTGTTTGCGCATTTGTTTTGCTTCATCTTTGGTCAGAGCGTTTGGCTTGTTGAGAATCGAATCCGGTACTGCAAGTTTCCCGATGTCATGCAACGTACACCCCATCGTTAAACCGAGGAGTTGTTTATCGTCCCAGTCAAGTTCAATGGCTATTAATTCCGCCAACTTACAAACACGGTCCGTATGACCTGCGGTGTATTTATCCCGGGCTTCGATTGCATTTGCCAAACCATGAATAGCTTCTAAGTACGAGTGCTGTAAATCCTGGTACAAATTATAATTTGCGATAGCAGATGCTGCGGAATTGGTAAGAATTGCCAACACATCAAGTTGACCGGGGGTAACCTGTCCAAAGACAGAATCTATCACAAGACTGATAACCCCATGTAAAGTACGGCGAATATATAACGGCTGATAAATTGACATGCGGATTATCGGCTGTTCCTTTGATGTAATCCGCTTTCCTTCAATGACCGGTTTTGTTCTTCTGGTCCCGGCAAATTTATCAATGATAGAAGCATCGACAACGACAGCTTCCAACTCATCATCATCAGTGATACTATTCCAACGGATTGGCTCTTTTGTATTCGGATCAATTTCAATCAATCCGACTGCTGTTGCACCTAATTCTTTTTTGCAGGAATCCATGACCATTTCAAGGAAAGTTTCAATCTCTATCCCTGATGTATGGGCATTGGCAACTTTGAGAAACTCAATCTGTCCCCGCAGATGGACATTTTCCCGCAGTGCCCGCTGATGAGACAAGGCACGATGAATTGCTGATTTCAACAGGTCCAGCTTAAACGGTTTAACAAGGAAATCATACGCACCCTTTTTAAGGACCGAGATAGCCATTTTTACTGTCGGATGAGCTGTCATAAGAATGACCATTACATCCTGTTGCTTTGCCTGAGCAGCTTCAAGAATTTGCAAACCGGAATATTCATCCATAACCATATCCGTCAGGACCAAATCAACGGGATGATTGTCCAGATATTCTAATGCCTTGGAGGAATCTGTAAGGGTTGTCACCCGGTATTCGGCAGAGGACAGGGATTCTCTGATGATATCACAGATTTCCTGCTCATCATCGACAACCAGTATATTTGTAAGAGGTTTCAACATTATGCAGTAAACTCATTTTAAGTTGTAGTATCTTCCTGTTGTTACCTATCGGGAAGAGAGTGTGGTAAGCTCACTATACTTGTGTTATTTGTCCAAATATTGCGCTGATTATCAGGGAAAAATGCAGCACCAGCAGATATACCCGGTTTTTTTATTTCCATGGGTGATTTATATATAATGGTCTTTTTCAGGAATAACAATCGTGAAACTTTTGCTGGGTATTATTGCTTACCTTGTGTCGTTCCAGAAATCATTCAACTTGTTTTAATAAATTCATCAGCCCGGTACGAGGAACGAACCAACGGAGCCGAGGCAACATAAGGTATCCCGGCTTGCTGAGCATCTTTTTTCAGCACATCGAACTCATCAGGATGAACATATCGAACAACAGGAATATGTGCTTTTGAGGGAGCCAGGTATTGCCCTATAGTCAGGATTGACACCCGGTGCCTGGCAAGGTCGGCAAACACAGCCTGCAATTCTTCCCGGGTCTCTCCAAGACCAACCATAAGACCTGATTTAGTAACAATAGCCGATTCCTTATGTACCCGATGTAATAATTGCAGTGAGCGTTGATAATCAGCCCCCGGACGTACCTGTGCGTATAACCGCGGGACAGTTTCCACGTTATGATTAAAAATATCCGGAGATGCATCCATGATGATTCGTGGGCCGTCAGGGGCATTCTTAAAATCCGGCGTCAACACTTCCACCGTAGCTTTAGGTAGAGCCTTCCGAATCTCTTCTATCGTCCGGGCAAACTGAGTCGCTCCCCCATCGGGGAGGTCATCCCTGGTCACCGATGTCACGACAACATGGCGGAGATTGAGTGTCTTAGCTGCTTTTGCTACTCGAACCGGTTCCTGAATATCGGGCAAGGGTGGTTTGCCGGGAGCAATATCACAAAATCGACAGTTCCGTGTACAGGTAGGACCAAGGATAAGAAATGTCGCCGTACCCCGGTTAAAACATTCTCCACGGTTGGGACAGTTGGCGGCATGACAGACTGTGTTCAGGTGCAAATCTTTCAACAGATGGTTGACACGCGCAAATTCTTCTCCGCTGAACCCCGTGACTCGTAACCAGGGTGGTTTCCGTCCGTTATTATTATTTATTCCGCTGCTGTTAATTTTTTGCTCAGACTATAGGAATCCATCAATTGTCGTTACCAACCTTCATTTCTACAATCAAGTATAACACGAATTGCTCGATAAATAAAGAAAAGGCTTATATTAAACATCCAGGAGTTGTCATATGCCACGATTTTTGACCGCTGTCAGTCTGGCGGTCTTGATGCTTCTATACGGGCAATCAGACGCTGCTTCCAGGAAGGAAGCCCGTATAACAAAAATCGGTGATGTTTCTCGTCAGGAAATCCGGGTACAACCCTCTCTCTCTACTGCTGACACCTGCATTGTTCGTCATGACCAGGGTATTGTATGGAAAATTGACGGCTGGGTCACTGGCAATGAATTATATAAAGGATATATTGATCCCGGTGTCGCCTGCCCATCGCCATATCCGTTTCTTGTGACGGAAATCAACATGCCAATGTATTTTTACGGAGCCACACCGTTGAATGTATCTGTTGACGTAGAAGCGGTTGATACTAACTCTGCCCCCGGCTGTCCCATTCCCGGGGAACTGCTTACAATTTCAAGTGAATACCAGCTCAACGTTCCCGGAACCGGGTTATATGATATCTGGATTCCGTTGGATACTCCGATAATGGTAAACGGACCATTCTTTGCCGGATTTTTCATCAGCAATGTTCTCGATCAGGCTGACAGCCCGGCAGTGGTTATTGATAGTGTTCCTGTACAGTGTACCTCGTACAACATTTGGGACACGCAGGTCGGATGGGTTGACCTGGTAAATAACTCCTATTGGAATTTTCCGGGACGTCTCGTGTTGTACGTTGCCGGTATTCCAGCCGCGGGACAACCAATGCCTGAAGTACGGATTGCTTCTCCGCACGATGGTGACACGCTTTATGGAACTACCGAGTTATGGGCAGGTGAAGGGTCAGGCTCCACTATTATCGACTATGTTGCTTTTGAATATTCATCAGGAGGAGGCTACACCGAAATTGGTCGAGATTTTGACGGGACCTCACCTATCCGTGACGGTACAAATCCCTCTGGTGACGGTGCAGCGTATAGCTACCTGTGGGATTTCAGTGCCCTTCCGGAAGGAATCTACACCCTGCGGTACACTGTCGTCGATACTCTCGGACAGTCATCATCTGACAGTATCACGGTCTATCTCGAACCAACTCCACCGGTTCCCGGTATTATCTCTCCATCAGACGGAGAAACATTCTGCAGCAGTCTTGATTTGTTGATATCAAATAATGATGAAGACCTTTCCTTTGTGCAGGCATACCGCAAGCCGGCAGCAAATCCTTACTCGGTCGGTATGGCAACCGCCAGCACGAACGGGTTCGGGAGTCATTACAATGCCCCACTGGCAGCCGCTCTGCTTATCAATATGTGGTATGGTCGGGGATATGAACGGATTATTAAAGAAGGGTACAATATATTATCAGTCGATACCCTTGCTGCCCGGTTAGCGGTCTTTTTCCATACGGATGAAAACAACGGAACCTATGATGAAGATGTATATATCGGGTTGCAGGATTACCTTGATTACAACGGCAGCAAGTTCCATATTGATTACCAGCGTGACCCAAACTACTTTGATATTCGCAAATGGGTTGAAGATGAAGAACGCGGGGTAATGATTGCCATTGGCGGACCGACAGGGTTCTGGCTGGCTGTTGACGGATTCGTTGACTGGGAACAGGCAGACGGTTCGCATCATATCAATGTCTCCAACCCGCTTACTGGTACAATCCAGGAGTTGCCCATGCGCCAGTTCTCCGGGAAAGGAAGTGTGTATATCAACGGGACATGGCAGCCGGTTGATATGATGGTTTCCCTGAAAGCTGATGACTGGATGGTTACCCGTAATTCAATCGGCGCCGATCTCAATGGTGCTGATGGCTGGGCAATACATTGGACACCAAGTGGACTTACCGAAGATAACTGGTATTTCTTTCTGACGTATGGCAATGATGCCACCGGTTTATCAGGGACATCCTCAATCCTGCTGCATTATACATGCGCACTGGAATACGTCCCCGGTGACTACAATGATGACGGCCAGGTAAATATCCTCGACCTTGAATATTTACTCAACTACATTGCGCTGAGTGGTCCTCCTCCCGCTGGTGGAGCGGGACGTGCCGATGCCAACTGTGACAACCATGTCAATATTGCAGATGTCGTGTACTACATGAATTACATATTTGGCTCATCGGCTCAACCTTGTTACTAATGCTCTTTCATGCTACTATGAAAAAGGCAGGATATTATTCCTGCCTTTTTTATGAAGGTACGTACATTATGTATCACTGACGTTTCCCTCGAGCAACAGCAGCATGAACCGCTCTTCTGGCTACTTCTTCCGATACACCGCACAGCTCTATCAATTTATCCACGGCTTCATCGAGCTGACGGAGCCATTCGTTTTCAGGATATCGCTCTCTGAGGTCATCGGTAACTTCATCGGCAAGTTTCGCAATCAGGACAGCATATCGCTGCCGTCTTCCTATCTGTAGAAACGGAATGACATATTTCCGGGCGATAAACCCGGCATAGAGTAACAACATTGAGACCAGTATCCCCGCTAATGAATCGGGATGAGAAAAAATTGTTTCCATACCATACTCCTGTGTGTTTCATCTGCTTTGTGGTTTCCTGTTTTTTGTATCTGTCACCATGTCAACTGCCACGAACCCTGGTTGGGGACAGTTACCCGTTGACGGAGAAAAGTGCCATCGGAGCGAGTAATAGTAATTTCGTATTTTGCATCACCCGGCACTAACAACTCTGACGGAGTCAAATCAAGGGCAAAATAGCCGGTACTATCGGTCTGTGTCGAAACAGCAAAGGGGGAGATAATTGCCGAGTTATAGGTCACTACTCCCCCCGGAAGATGTGCCGTTACAGTAGCGTTTACTTCCGGCTCACCGTAAAAGGTGTAGATATATCCCCACACCCGGCACAGGCTTGGCGAAGAGGGTGTTCCCGGGTCAAATTGCGAACCATAAATTGTATCAACTTCAGCGCCCGCAACAACTATTGTATCGAATGTATCAAACAAGTACCCCGCAGCCGCAGGGACAATAACAAAGCTGTCAGCATCGAGATTGAATGACACTGTGCCATCACTCCCGGTTTTCCCAATTGCCAACAGGGCATCCTGCATTATATTTCGTACAGCAACCGTAACTTGCGGAACAGGTTGATATTTTATGGAGTCATACATTACCACTTGTACCGCATACGCCCCCGTACCGCCACTGACTCCGGAAACTTCGGTATCAAGATATTTTCCGAATGTTCCCGGTTTCGTATGATTCCCCTGGGGAGTGTTCCATACCCACCGGGCAATAGAAACGGAGTCGGAACCGCCCCCTTGTTCTGTTCGGTTGGAATCAACAACTCCACCTTTGACAAAGACAGAATCATCAATCAGGGCAATTTTATCCGAAAACTCATCGGCAATGATTTGAAACGGGTATATAATCGGTGTAAGCAAATCATAGGTATTGTTCTTCGCCAGAAGAGTGAGCGTGTACCAGCCTTCAATGCCGTTTCCGTCGATTTGCGAAACCTGCTCATGGTACGTATAAAATTGTTTTCCCCTGATAATGGTCGATGTAACCCGGCTGTCCGGTAATAATACCGAGTCTGTATAGACAACACTACCGGAAGGGTCACAAACAAGGAGGAACACCGAATCGGCAGTAGTCGGATTACCGATGCTGTCAAGGGAGTAGAACACCACCGCCAGCGAGTCTTCCGAGGTTGGCGATGTGCTCGAGTTGTTGACAATTACCGCCGTTGTTACTAACGGTAAAAGCAACACGAATAGTAATACAACAAGTTTTGTCATCTGGTCCTTTCCTGTATTATTGCCTGATACTCAATGACTGCTCAATCTTGCTTCGTCGATTATATGCCGTATCACTTTCAGATGTGTAAAGAATAACCAACGGGTATCGACTGCTGCTCCCCTCGGTCGCACCGATTACCTTGCGTGACTTGTTTGCCGGGAATACATTCTCGTTGATAAGAATAAAACCATAGCTGTTCCCGGAAGTATCCCAGTAAGTGAGAATCCGGTTGAAATGCTCAAACGTAAAATAGCGGTCCACGCCGGTTATAGTGGTAGTGCAGGCAACTGCAGTAGTATAGTCACCTCCCGGTGTTACCCAGTTTGCAGAATCGAGATCACCGACATCAAGCCAAGCATGGTTCCAGGTAGCGCCACTGTCCGGGTTCGGGTAATCACCAATCAGGGCAGCATTTTCATTCCCTTCAAAAAATCTTGTCGTAAGCGGGTACAGGAAAATCTTTCTATCAAGCGTGTCATCTTCCGAACGACAGTACACGAGAAATTTTGAAGAATCGGGGACGATTCCGTTCCAACCGGGCAGACGCACAATCACCCGGTGCGGATAGACATCCATCTTGCCGATTGACATGGAACTCACCCCACCGGCATTGTAGCGGCGGCAATCCTCGCCGATTTCTTCGGCATTGCAATCCGCATATCCATAGATAAGGCAATCTTCAATATCAGTCGTGCCTTTCAGGGTATCTATTGCTGCATGAGCTACGGCAGTCAGTAACAGAGTAAATAATATCAGCCAGCACGTTCGTATCATGTATGCGCCTTTCTCTTTTTTGTCGAAGTGGTTTGTTTCCCGGCAGACGAATCAGCCGTTTTCTTTTTCCCGAAAGCATCACGACGGATTTGATTCATCATGTCCCAAAACTCTTTGCCGACCGATTCCTTCGGTGATAGTTTGTAATAAAGCTCAGCCATTTTCAAAAACTCCCTCAGTGTGATTTCTTCTTGTATCCTTCCCCGGATATCTGCAAACGACTCGTTAATGAGGATTGCAAGCATGTCCGGAATTGTTACCTGAACCTTGGTTGCTTTCCTGCCGGGCATCTCATTTGTCCATCTCAAGGATTAACAAGTCCACTGTTACCGGCTCACTGCTTTCCGGGTCGCGGGCAATCTTGAATGATGAATCCGACTCGGTGCCGACAATGAAAACAGCATCAGGCGAATGGGAACGGACCAAAACTCGCGGAGTGTTGATTGTTTCCGGTAAGGTATTGCCTCGAAAATCAACAAGGTCTGCAAACGAGATGACCTGAGAACCATCACCGACAGTAAAGGAACCAAACAACACCGTGTTATCGGAGCCGACCTGCTCCAGCATGAGAAACTCCACTTCCCCAAGTCCCGGTAATCCCCAGATAACGACATCGGGAACAAACCAGGTACGATGCGATAGAATAGTACTTAGTCCTGTAATCATAGCTCCTCCCTCAACTGTGAACAGGTGATGACGGGTTATCATACGGCGGGCGGAATGATGCCAACAACCTTTGTGACTGCTCAGCATAGATATCCGCAAGTTTCATCCATGCCGCTGCCGAACGATCACCTCCGCGAAGTGAAGAAAGCTCGCGGGCAGCAGCAGTACGGCAGATAATTGCCAGCGCCCGGCAGGTTGCCACAGTCTGTAAAACCGGATCCGCTCCGAACATTCTGTCCGGGTCAACTTCCCGTTCAACAAGATTGTTTGCTTCCAGCACGGCACTGCTAAGTATCTCCTCGGTATAGCTGGAGTATATCGGGGTATAATCGAGAAGAACTGTTTCTTTATCAGCAATATCACCACCTGTTACCCGGCGTATTGTTCCCTGTTCATAGTTCAGGTGATAGTCGCTTCCTGACTGGTACACGTAATATTGCTGATACCATACTGTCACGTTCATTCCGGCAGTAAGACTCCCGCCTGTTTTCAGGTATAAATCCGCAGTGGTGTAGTCGATGATATAGTCTTTGTTTTCCGTGTATATTGTTCCCAGTGAGCTATCGGACGCCACTACCACCGAGCCGCGCACAATCGGTAAGGTTCCTGTTGAAACGGCGCCGGTGTTTATTGTTACCTGTTTCCGCAAGGGCTGGTTGCTCTGTACTGATTTGACCCGCACCGAGGATTCATCAACCTGTCCGGCAAAGAAGGTTATGCTGTCAGTACCACGCAACAGTACCGGCTGGTCAATGACCTGTTCCTGAAATGGAAATGCCGCGGTCAGGTGATGCCGAACTAAATCTACTGTTGTATATGACATGGCTTACCTCCTCACCACCAGTGCCTTGATATCCGGAATAGTGGTAATCCGGCTACCGACAGGAGCAACCGTGTACCCGGATGTAACTTCTACCTTTATCCAGAACTTGTTCTCACCATTGATAATATGTTCCTGCCAGTCCTGTGGAGTCGTAATGCTGTCCTCCCAAAGCAGGATATCCGTATCGACCGTATCGAAGTTGAACACCCCCGTTGCGGGAGTAAAGGCTGTCCAGTTGTTACCGTCCCAGTACCTGTATGCCACCGTCCCTCCCGAACCGGCAACAGACAGAAGAATCTTCAGGTATCGAAAACGGTTATCCGTCCCCAGGTAAAGACAGTCGCCGCTTTCTTTCATGAGTACATTGGACTGCGGATGGTACACATCGCCGGTTGTCGCACTGGCAGCAGCCGAGGTGAGGTCGGCATACGTTGAAGAAGCTGTATCATACAATAGTACCGTATCAAACAAATCGGCACCCTTGTCTAATACAGCCGGAGATGAAAAAGCACCGGTGTGGCGCGAGGTATATTTTATCTGCTGTTGTTCATCAGCATAAGATGACAAGTACAGCACCATCGGCACATTATTGGTAAACTGTAATTGTGGAAACAAACCACCGTCGGCATCGAGTATTGTCACCGCTCCCCATACCGTTCCATCGTATTCACGATATTGCAGTTGCTCGTTATCCCACACAACCCCCAGACGACCATCAGCAGAAAGAGCAGCATCGAAATGTTCATCAAACAAGATTCCGGTGGCTATATTGTATTCACCCGACCAACTCCCCCCGCCTGCCGGAAGCGAACGCACGGAAAGCTGAACACCCGCTTCGGTGTATATGACATAGATAGCAGTCGAGTTGATACACAGTTTGGAAAAGACTGAAGATGAGCTTCCATTCAGTGCTGTCCCACTGTCAGTCGGACCGGTCCCCCAGGTGATACCATTATCAGTTGATGACTTGATATACAACCGGTACAGCCCACCTGTCATCCGCGACCAGCTCACCCAGAGGGTACCGTTGCTTTCAACTGCTATTGAAGGATACCGGCAGACATCACCATTGAAAATAGTCTGTTTTGTCCCTGATGACCACACCCCATTACTGAACGCCAGTTTTCTTGTTACCAGGTACTTTGTGCCTGTTTCCGAATAGACAAGATGTATGTCGTTATTATCGGTTATGATACAGTCAAATGGTTCATC
>JAJRZL010000125.1 GCA_024275255.1 Candidatus Zixiibacteriota bacterium
AATTCATATCTCGGAAAAATCCTTAGCAATTCCGACATTATTGTGTTAACTTGCCCCATGGTCTGGTTCTCCTATGTAAATCTGCTAAATTATGCGATTCTTATCACATAATAACTAGGATTACCAGACCATTGTATTATTTTTTACCGGACACTAATGTCATCAGGTAATAAAAAAAGCGGCCCATAATTTGGACCGCCTTTTATGTATCAGAGGCAGATAATTATTTCTTAACCTGTTTCCACAACCATTCGGTACTGACAGATTTCGGACGAGTAATCGGGGTGCCGAGAGCACGGTTGAGAACCAATTGCGCCAGCATACCCATGGAACGAGATACTGAGAACAGCACGGTGTAATACTCGAACTGATCCAGCCCGAATGAGTACAGGATAGCACCGGAACCGGCATCGACATTGGGCCACGGGTTCTTGGCTTTGCCGTGTTCTTTGAGTACATCCGGTACAACTTCGTAAACGAGATTGACTGTCTGGAATACCGGGTCTTTCGGCAAATGCTTTTTGCCGAACTCAAGAAATGCCGTGTAGCGCGGGTCGGTAACGCGGAGGACCGCATGACCGTAACCGGGAATAACTTTGCCGCTGTTGAGGGTTTCCCAGGCATAGTCCCTGATTTGTTCCTTGGTCGGAACGCCATCGAATTTTTCCATCGTTTCGAGGACCCATTTCAGGCATTCCTGGTTAGCGAGACCGTGCAGAGGACCAGCCAATCCATTCAATCCGGCAGAGACTGCATAGAACGGGTCAGAAAGAGCGGAACCGACTGTGTGGCAAGTGTTTGCAGAAACGTTACCACCTTCATGGTCACAGTGGAGCATGAGATACAACCGCATCATCTTGGCCGTGGCGCCTTTTTTCGGAGGCAAACCAAGCATCTTGGCATAATCGGCAGCCCAGTCAAGTTTCTTGGACGGTTCAATCAGATCGCCCTTGTAGTATTTAATACGGTACACACCGGCAGCAATGGTGTGGATAGTACCGAGTACCCGCATGGCATCTTCGAGAGCAGCTTCCCAGTATTCGGTCTTTGCCATACCTTCGGCATACCGTTTCCGAAATACCGATTCATTCTCCATGGCAAGGATGGCAGTATCAAGCATTGCCATCGGATGTGATGTTTTGGGCATCGCTTTCAAAATACGCCAGACATATTTCGGTACTTCACCGTAACTTTTCAGTTCCTTTTGAAACAGCTTCAATTCATCGGCAGTGGGTTTTTTGCCGGTAATGAGTAACCAGAATGTTTCTTCGGGGAGCAAGTCGGTGATCTTTCCAAGAGGAATGCCGCGGATTATCAATCCCTTGTCCGGTTCTACGACAGAGGTGTCGCATACCATCGCCTTTACACCACGCATACCGCCAATTGCTTGGGCAATCGATACATCGGAGATTTTTACGTCGCCATGTTCCTTGACGAGCTTTGTGCGTTCTTCGCGAAGCCCTGGAATCATGTCGGCCAGTGTTTCTTTTAATGTCTTGGCCATGAGATACTCCTTTGAATTGCTTATATGGTTCCTGTTTTTTATTTCAAATCGCTATCATCAAAATATATGTGAAAGTATTCACATTATGTCGAGCTATTGTAACTAATGCGTACTAACTTGTCAAGTGGGGGAGAATAAAAAAACGAAACTTATTGATGCGAGGGAAAGATTTTATCGGGATTGAGGATTCCGGCTGGGTCGAAAACATCTTTTATGCGCTGCATAATGTCCAAAGTAGGTGGGTCAAATTCTAAGTGAAGATAGTCGCGTTTGGCGGTGCCGATACCATGCTCACCGGTTAATGTACCGCCCAGGGCGACTGTTTTTTCTAAAAGAGAGACAATACCCTCTTTAATAAGGCGTTTTTCTTCTTCGGTACCGGTCATGGAGAGAAAACTAACATGGATGTTGCCATCTCCGGCATGGCCGAAGCTGTTGATACGCAAAGGACTGGTGCGGTTCATCTCAGCTACAAATTCAACCAGCGCTGCGATCTTTGAATTCGGAACAGCCACATCTTCTGAGATTTTCTCTTTTGCCATGGCTTTGATGGCTTTTGAGACATTGCGGCGTACTTGCCATAACCTGTCCGCTTTGGCTGTATCATGCTCGATTTGTAACATGATACAGGTATTTTTATGACAGTATCGTTGTATTTGTTCAGTCTGATACTCCGTATTTGTACCGGAAGTCTCAAATAACAGCACTGCCATTCCCTTTTGAAGTCCTTCGGAATGTTCGTACTCGATAGAGCAGGCTACCGCATCGGCGTCAATAAACTCCATGATAGTCGGAATAATCCCAGCCCCGGTAATATCGGAAACGGTACGAGCGGCATCTCCCGCACTGCTGAAACCGGCAAGGATAGTGGTCCCAATCGGTGGTGTGTCGATCAGGCTGACCGTTATTTCAGTAACTATTGCGAGGGTTCCTTCCGAACCGATGAGGATATCACCCAGGGCAAACCCCCGGTTGTGATTGTATATTCCTGTTTGTAACAGCCTGCCGTCAGCAGTCACAGCTCGTAATCCGAGAACATAATCTTTTGTGACGCCATACTTTCGGCAGCGCAATCCTCCGGCACATTCGGCAATATTTCCACCAAGCGTACATTTGTCATAACTGGCTGGATCCGGGGGATAGGTCAATCCAAGTTGCTCGGCTGTATCTTTAAGGTCCTTTGTGATAACTCCCGGTCCGCAAACTGCGTATTTTTGTTCCGGGTAGATTTCCAGTTTGTTCATTCGTTCTGTGGATAATACCAAACCGCCTTTTACCGGAACGCACCCTCCCGACAGTCCGGTCCCGGCTCCACGAGGTACAATCGGAATATGATGTTCTCGGCAGAACGCTATAATAACTTGTACCTCTCGTTCCGTTTCGGCAAATACCAGGGCTGATGGTTCCCCTGTTTGTTCGGTCGCATCACGGAGATAATCGTTGTAGTCAGAAAAATCAAGAACAAGCTGGTTGGGATTATTCAATGTGTGAGATAATTCAGAAAAGATATTCCGATTCATATTATTGCTCTAAACACCCTTCACGATAGAACAAAGCCGGTAAATCACCGGTACTTGATTCTACTTTTTATCCGTTGTGGATTTGCTGGCTTTATCGGTAGAACCTGATTTGTCCGACGATTTCGACGCGCTATCAATTGATGCTGCTGATGAATCTTTTTTGGCATCGGCTTTATATTTCTCAGAGCGGTAGTCGGTGATATAAAACCCGTTTCCCTTAAAGAGGAACCCGGCGCCACCGGAGATAAGACGCTCTGTTTTCCCTTGACACTTGGGACAAAATGCAATTGGTGAGTCCGTCATACTTTGAAACTCTTCAAATTCATAACCACATTTTGTACAGCGGTATTGATAGGTAGGCATGATGTCTTTCCACTCCTGTTTGCTTAGCTATGTCAACTTCCAAAAAAGTTCCGGTTCTCAAAACATAACTATCGGTAACTGATGCCGGTTCATTATTTATGTTATCAGTTGGGTGGCTCACCGCAGATGTGCGCCACCCAGCCTGTTTGTTTATTTCTCAGTTTTCAGAAAGCCATCTTTTTTCGGTCCCGCTTGAATCACTTCCGGGGAACTTCCGGCAGCATATTTCTTGAAATTTTCAATAAACAATGCCGCCAGTTGCTGGTATTTCTCACGATACGCATTGGGGTCTTCCCATGTTTCCACCGGGTTGAGAACCTTATCCGGGACTCCTTCACAATGTACGGGCACCTGGAACCCGAAAACCGGGTCCACACGGAACTCGCCTTTGAGCAATTTACCTTCAAGGGCTGCATTCAGCAGTGTCCGGGTATGATGAATACTCATCCGTTTACCGATACCGTATGGTCCGCCGGTCCAGCCGGTATTGACCAGCCAGCATGTCGTTTGGTGTTTCAGCATTTTGTTCTTTAGCATTTCTGCGTAATAGTAGGGGTGATGCACCATGAATGGCGCTCCAAAACAGGCGCTAAAGGTAATCTCCGGTTCTTTCCCGAGGTCAATCTCAGTACCGCTGACTTTTGAAGTGTAGCCCGAAATAAAATGGTACATTGCCTGTTCAGGACTTAGCAGAGCAATGGGAGGTAACACGCCGGAAGCATCACAGGTGAGCATGATGACATTTTTCGGATGACCGGCACGTTTTTCCGGAACGGCATTATCAATATAGTGGAGAGGATATGCAGCTCGTGTATTGGGGGTCATCAATTCATCATCAAGGTCAAGTAAACGGGTCACCGGATCATACACAACATTTTCAAGAATCGTCCCGAATTTTCTGGTGCAGGCATAAATCTGCGGCTCTGCGGTAGGGGAGAGGTTAATCACCTTGGCATAGCATCCACCCTCGAAGTTAAATACCCCTTCATCGCTCCAGCCGTGCTCGTCATCGCCAACCAACTGCCGCTTGGGGTCAGCGGATAATGTTGTTTTACCTGTCCCGGACAACCCAAAAAACAACGCCGTATCGCCATCTGCTCCCACATTTGCCGAACAGTGCATTGACAGCACACCTTCCAACGGCAGGAGGTAATTGAGAATAGTGAAGACCGATTTCTTGATTTCACCACCGTAACCGGAGTTGCCGATAATACACATTCTCCTGTCGAAATTCAGGGCAATAAATGTTTCCGAAAGCGTACCGTCTATCTGGGGGAGAGCTTTGAACGATGGCACTGATATAATGGTAAAATCCGGTATGAACCTCCGCAGCTCATCATTACTTTCCGGTTTAATAAGCATGTTGCGGGCAAACAAACTGTGCCAGGCGTATTCAGTAATAATACGGACAGGAAGGCGGTAATTCGGGTCTGTTCCGCCATAGCAGTCCTGTACAAATAAGTCACGTCCCTGAAGAAATCCCTGGAGTCGTTGATAGAGGGCGTTGAACTTTTCATTACTCAATGGTCGGTTGTATTCGCCCCACCAGATTTTGTCTTCGGTTGTTGGTTCTTTTACGATATACTTATCATTTGCAGCACGGGCGGTATGTTTGCCGGTGTTGACCGTTATCGGTCCCATGAAGGTTACTTTGCCTTCCGAGCGGAAGATTATCTCTTCGTATAATGCCTCGGTGGGAAGATTCCAGTACACGTTATTAAGATTTGTTAATCCATGATTCGAGAGACTGAATTCGCTTTTCACCGCTGTTTTTTCTTTTTGAGCGGGAGTCTGTACTTTGATAATATACTGTGTCATACCCAGTCCCTCCTCAACTTACGATCTCCGATGTAAATTTCGTTCGGTGACTCCGGATCGAGTGCCCACTTGATACGGGCAATTCCTTCGGTGATTTCTTTGATTGTACCGCAAAAGCTCAGTCGGAGATGTCCTTCCATTACAAACTCTTTGCCGGGAACAGTTACGACACGAGCTTTTTCAAGTAAAAATTCAGACAGTTTTACGGAATCTTTGCTGTATGCAGAAAAATCCGGCAAACAGTAGAATGTTCCACCGGGAGGAATGGTATGTACATCATTGAAAGAATTTAATTCATTCAACATGACCTTGGCGTTGTTCTCCAGAGTGAGACGAAGATTTTCCACACCACTTTGAAGCCCGGTCAGCGCTCCCGCTGCTGCCGCTTGTGACACAACTGACGGACAGGAAGTATTCTGAGCTGCAACATTAACCATTGTTTTTGTGATTTCACGGTTTGCAATTGTCCACCCGATTCGGAATCCGGTCATTGCATACGATTTAGAGACTCCGTTTATGATAACAAGCTTGGTGTCATTGATATCTTTTTTGGTAAATTTATATGCCGGAACCCAGGTAGTTCCGCTGAAAATAAGTTTGTGATAGATGTCATCCATCACAAGGTAGATGACTTTTTTCTCGCAGTATTCGACCAGTTCGCCGATGAAACTTTCACTGTACACAGCCCCGGAGGGATTGTTGGGACTGTTGATTATTATTGCTTTTGTGTATGAACCAACTGCCTGGGTAATATCTTCCATGGTTGGTTCAAAACGGCCGCTTTCCGGGGTAACAATAACCGGTATGCCATAGAGCATCTTGACGATTTCAGGGTAACTGACCCAGTAGGGAGCAACAATAATGACCTCGTCCTGCGGATTCAAAAGAGTCATCATCAGGTTATAGACTGCCTGTTTGGCTCCGGCAGAAACAAGCACATTTTCGGGACCAACTACTTTATCATAATAATCCTCGGTGTACCGGATTATTGCTTTAATCAGCGAAGGGATACCCTCGGTGGGAGTGTAGCGGACTTCACCTGATTTAAGCTTGGAAGCAGCGGTGAGGATAGCATCAATAGGCACTTTGCTTTTTGGCTCTCCAGCACCCAGATGAATTACCGGTTCACCTTTTTCCCGGAGCAACCGGGCGGCTTCGTTTAGCTTGAGAGTCGGGGATTCTTTAATCTCTCTCGCCAGTTGGCTGATACTCATATTATTATCCTCTTAGCAGTGTTGCAATGGCGCAAACATCTACGATATCTTGAACAGAACAACCACGTGACAAGTCATTGGCTGGTTTTGCCAAGCCCTGGATAATTGG
>JAJRZL010000126.1 GCA_024275255.1 Candidatus Zixiibacteriota bacterium
ATCTCCGATTTTAATAGCATCCTTTAATCGAGTAAGTTCTCTCTTATCAATAGCACACCCCGTTATTTCTTTCATTAAATCATCAGCTGATGGTGGAGCCACTTTCATCCCATTCATTTCATAATAGTCTTTCTTAAGTATAACCAGGAGAAGCTTGCACTGATACAATCTCTCATTAAGCTGTACTGCGGTATTCAGACAGGTTTCGAGAGTACGAATATCTTTCAACGACATACTCATCAGCGGCTATGAAGCGCCAGTGTAATAGCGGTCAAGTGCACCCAATTGTTAGAGCAAATTTTATAATAAACTTAATATATCTCCTGTAATCAGATAAGTGTATACAACATATCTGTCAGCTTCATCTCTAGTTACAATTTTAGCATGTGAACCTTTATGAGCAGCCTTGAATACACTGTCTAAGCGCTCACCAATAAACCTAAGATGACTTCCCACAATTTCATTAAAACGATCAGACGTTGAATATTCTTCTATAAAGGCTATCAAACGATTGATATAATTATCAGACCCAAGTTTGATGGTTTTCTTTGAACCATTAATTTCCTTAACAATATCTTCACGTGGAGGATAAATTGCATTCGCTAAATCTTGAAGTAATCTACGACAACTATGTACTGCATTTGACCAGTCTTCTGGATTTTCAGATTTGAGGTTTTCATATATAGCTGACAATTTCTGTATAGCATCTGGGACATGTTGACCTATGGCAGAGTCAACTTTTATCCTGATTCGTGAAAATATATCATAAGCTATACCGGAGAATTTAAGTTCGTAATGGCGGCGTAATACATATGAATAAATAAAAGAGCGACGCGAAGACAATTGACGCTGCGCTATTGCTGCACTTGTTCTGATAGTATTTCGTTCAAATTTATTACCAATCGGATTCCAAATCATCTGATTTGGATTGGCCGAGGAAACGGAAATATCAGGATCTCGAGCAGCCGTTAAGGCTACCTCTAACGATTTTACTTCTTGTTCTAGATCCTCAATTGATGTGGTGTATATGTAATTTCTTATTTCTTCGGATTTAACATCTTTTGTCTGATATTCTCGACCTGCAAGCACAGCAAGTTTATATATCTCTGGAGGAACTCCAGTAGGAGTACTTGGATATCCACTTGCTTCATATTCCATAATTTTTTGATAAGCAAAATCGTTCAACAAACGGGCTAAACGAGATGTTTTCAAGGCAATATTAGCCAAAGGTAACTCACTAAGTTCTATATTGCACAAAATCTCTTCAGACAATGTTAATGCTTCTTGAAGTGCAACTTTTGATGGTTTAATATCGTCTAACATTATCTAATTTCCTGCTCTAACTCTTTATCCTACCCAAAATCTCTATCATGCTGGCCTATCTCCGACTGAGGTTAGATCCAGTATACATGCCGAAGCTGCTCTTGTCAAAGAGGAATCGGGGAAAACGGCTTGGCATAAATCGCCCCACAAGTTAACCTAACAACCGAATATCCACGATATGGTGATTGTGTATAATCAGGATTGTAATTATGAATCGAGCCGAGGGAGAACTAAGGAAGCCTGGTGATTATGCTGATTTTCTGCGGAAACGACGACTGCCACGACTCCCCTCCACCCAACCACCTCTCAAATAAGATGCAGTTGGTTGCGCTGGACCTGGGCGATAGCTTCCTCGACCGTACCGCCCGAAAAGACCGCCGGTTTGATATTGGCAGCTTTCAATACCGAAAGAGCATTGGGACCAAAGTTTTGTGAAATTACATAATCAACCCGCAAGGCAGCAACTCGTTCGGCGGTCTTGACCCCGGCGCCTCCTGTCCGGGCGGAGGTTGCCGAGTTGTCGATAATATCAAACGCTTCTTTAGTCGTATCATACACTATTATATACTTTGCCCTGCCAAAACGGGGATCCACCCTGCTTGCAAGCTCCGTTCCTTCTGATGCCACTGCTATTTTCATATTGTTTCCTTATGTCACCATCACCCCAGGCTGAACCAGTCTTCTCGTCCCGTGACGACAAAATTCTGCACCTGGTCCCTAGTCATGATAGTAGTTGATATATCCGTTTCAATGCTTCTTTCCTCCAATCGCTCTTTCACACTGTTAACGATTGTATCAGCATGCGGAGTATCGGCAAAGGGAAGTGCTATGGTTATCACCGCCTTGTTTTCCACGACAGAAACATCCTGGATCACACCAAGCTCAAACAAAGAAAACTTAATACCGGGATATGTTATCGGTTTGAGTATTTCTTTGATTTCTTCAACCGTTACTGTCTTTGCCATCGTCGTTACCTCATTGGTTATGAGAGTTCAATAATCGTTCCGACACCACCGGCAAATGTGCTATCAGGATACCGCTTTTGTATTTCATCTTTGTGCCGGGTACAATGTGTCGGACAAATATACTCCATGTTTTGCAATATATCATATTCCTCGAATCCATGCAAGCCACCAATGAGGGCATACGGTTTACCGAATGAAACAGCCGAAGTAAGAATTGTTTTTACCCCCGAATGAGAACACCCCGCAATAACAACAACCCCTTTTTTCGTAGCAATGACAAGTGACTGCTCAATCCCCCGCAATAAACCGGTACTGTGTATCTGCGGCAACAATGTAAAAGGGGTGTCATGCTCTACGTACACAACCTCACTTGCCCGGTGAATCCCGCGTAACGCTATCGGGGCGTATATTGTTACCTGTCGATTCACATTGAGAAACTCCGACAATCCACCGGAATGATCAAAATGGCTGTGCGAGAGAAACACAGTTTGTACTGAACGAGGTTCAACATGCAACGCTTTCATATTATCAAGCAATATCCTGCCATTTTCCCCGGTATCAAACAGTATTGTTTGTCCATCAACTTCAATCACACAGGAAAATCCCCAGTCGGAAGTAACACCGGGAATGGAAGCAGTGTTGTCATAAACAATTGTTATTTTCACCGTTATCTACCCTGTTTACCATTCTTGTCGAGCCAGCCACTTATAACAATATCTTTGTTATCAAGTGAAGGGATATAGGGTTTAATATCAAGCAGGGGAGTATTGTCGAGCATATCGACATTTTTTATATAGAGTATATTGTTGTCTATATATTCCAAGGCAACGATTGCAATACCAATCGGGTTAGGTCGGTTTGGGGAACGGGTGGCAAATACTCCTCGCATGGCATCGCCATGACGAGGTATAATTTTCAGTCGGTAGTCCTGTGACTTATGTAAATGATAAATAAGTACAAGATGAGAAAAGCCGTCAAGACCCTGCAATCCCTCGGCAAGTTCCGGGAGTATTTCAATCGTGCCGGAAACATCGTCAGGTTGAGAAGGTGCGTCATCGACCGTTTGAAACGGGGTATGGATAATACCGATTGGGTTATAGGTAATCGTATTCATTTCTCCCCTCGAATAACCACAAACGCCCCCCTGCCATAGCCTTTTTCAACGGGGTCCGGTTTGGTCAGTTCTTCCGGTTTGTGGAACAATGTTTGTCGATAGTCAAGATTCATAAAACCGGCATTTATCATATATGTTGACACTTCCCCGGTGGAATAAAAGGTTGCCTCTCGGTAAAAGACACTTTCTTCTTTATGCTGCTGGTATTCCTTCCCCAGTGAACTGTCTTTATCAATGAACCCGACAACAAGAATACCACCGGGATGAAGCACGCGAAAGGCTTCACGAAATGCGGTAGCTACATTATCGAGAAAACAAATGGTAGTTACCATCAGGACAGCATCAAACACGGCATCATCAAACGGGACATCTTCCGCCGTGCCATTGAAAACATCAATCCCCCGTTCCCATGCCACCTGACGCATTTCATAGGACGGCTCTATTCCAAACTCAATTCCCAACGGTTCCGCAAACCTGCCGGTTCCAACTCCGATTTCAATACCGATACCATCTGGAGGGAGTAACTCCCTGAGAGCATTCAGCTCGGACTGGTATGCGAACTGATTTTTTTCGAACCATTCTTCATACTTTTGTACATGTTGTTCGAAAGGTTCTATTATCGCCATCTCGTTGCCCTTACTTACCTATGGAACTGTTGAACAACACTCACGAGAATAATATTGTGTTGTTCATTGTCTTGTACTTCCTATGTATGCGCGAATCTTTCTTTTTTATACAATATATGTTTCATACAGTCGAAGGAAGAAGCAAGTATTTACTAATACTTGCCAAAATATGACAAAATTATCAACTTTATACAGAGAAAGCAAAAATACCGAACATGAAACAGGTGCACCGCACCGGAACTTATTTTTTTCAACCGGGTGCTTTACACGTTGCCCCCATTATCTTGTTATTGAAATACTTTTGATCAGCAAAATAATGACATTTTTTGTATTTCTTCCCGCTACCGCACCAGCATGGTTCATTCCGACCAAGAGTGAATGCCGAATCAGGAGGATGTTTCCGGAACCTGTCAAAAAAACCCATCAGGCAACTCCAATGATGACCGCCCCGTTCCGTCAAACAGGGCGGTTTTTCCGTTCAACTGCGGTTGTGCATACGAAACATATACAAATTTTAGAAAAAATCAATCTCCTCGTGTAAATAATACCTGGTCACAGGTCCAGCACGCCTGTTCACGAAG
>JAJRZL010000127.1 GCA_024275255.1 Candidatus Zixiibacteriota bacterium
AAGGCACAACGAGTGATACCACGATTGTACATACGGTTTGGCTTAGTTCATGGTTCGACTCCGCTCACCATGACTTTACATCATACCCTAATAATACCTGCAAACTTCAACATGACATTACGTTGTGCCACGATGATACCTGATTACTTCATCAGGATATTCAGGATATTACGTTTAGATCATCATTATAATTGTTCATATCACCGTAATGCTCGTTTATGTAAGCATAATGCTCGTTTATACCAGCATAACGATAACGTTCATTTATGTCACCGTACTACTCATTTCAGTCAGCCTGAGCGGAGTCGAAGGCTCTTTATAAAAGATACTATGAAATGTATGAATTATCAGGATTAATAAAATAATAATCAGGAGGTTTCAATAATATGCGTTTACTTCTTATTGGGTTTGGAACAGTCGGGCAGGGGCTGGCGGAGTTGCTGCTTGAAAAAGAGCAAATCCTGACTGACCAATACGGGCTGAAAGTACAGGTTGTCGGTATTTCGGATATGCTGAAAGGAAGTATCTACAATGCCGGTGGAATTAATCTTCAACAAGCCCTCAAGCTGGCAAAATCCGGCAAGAAACTATCGGAGATGCCCGACAATTTTGATGGCGATGCTGTTAGTCTTATTACTACTGCCGATGCTGATATGATTGTCGAGGCAACCTATACTGATATCAAAACCGCCGAACCGGCAACAATGCATATCCGCACCGCTCTGGAAAAAGGAATGCACGTTACCACCACCAACAAGGGACCGATTGCGTTATTCTACCACGACCTGGCAAAACTTGCCAAAGAAAAAGGGGTCCAGCTTCTGTATGAAGGAACAGTGATGAGTGGTACACCGCTGTTGAACCTGATTAGGGAAACGCTCGCCGGTTGTACTATCACCGAAGTAAAGGGCATTTTGAACGGAACAACCAACTATATCCTCTCCGAAATGGAACAAGGGCTGGCGTATGACGATGTTCTGAAAAAAGCCCAGGAACTGGGGTACGCCGAAGCGGTTCCCGATGCTGATGTGCTTGGCTGGGATGCCCTGGCAAAAGTGACTATCATTGCTAACACCGTATTCGGTGAACAATGCAAACCGGATGATTTTCCATGCAAGGGTATCACTGAAATATCCTCGGAAGCCATTGCCGATGCAAAATCCCGCGGGAAGCGATACAAACTGATTGGCAAAGTCTGGCGTGATGGAAACACCGTAAAGGGAAGTGTCGCCCCCGAAGAAATAGACATGAGTCGCCCGCTTGCCGGGGTTATGGGAGCAACCAATGCGGTGACTATTACCACCGACACTCTTGGGGATGTGACCATTGTCGGACCGGGAGCCGGGCGAAACGAAACCGGATATAGTGCTTTGGTAGATATTATTCATGTGGGAGGTTTACGATGAAAATGCTGCTGAATGGTCAATGGGTTGACCGCGAGGAGAAAATCGAAGTTACCGACCCCTATGACAACTCTGTCATAGACACTGTCCCCAGTGCTTCACTTGACGATGTCGAAACCGCTCTGGCATCGGCAGTGAAAGGATTTGAAACGACCAGGCGGATGACCGTGTATGACCGGGCGCAAATCCTGTATAAAACAGCAGAGATAATCTCCGACCGTCTCGATGAGTTTGCCATTACCATTGCCCGTGAAGGTTCCAAAACGATTCGTGAAGCACGCAAGGAAGCCTCGCGTTGTGTGAATACTATCACCTGTTCGGCGGAAGAGTCCAAACGCATCCTTGGTGAAACCATTCCCTGGGATTCTTTCCCCGGTGGTGAAAAACGTCGTGGGTATTACTATCGTTTCCCCATTGGGGTTGTCCTGGCTATTACTCCCTTCAACGACCCGCTTAACCTTGTAGCACATAAACTGGGTCCCGCTATCGCTGCCGGTAATTCCGTTATTCTCAAACCGGCATCGGTCACTCCGCTCTCCGCAATAAAACTGGTCGAGGCGATGCTTGAAGCCGGATTACCGGAAAACGCAATTCAGGTTATCACCGGTATCGGTTCGAAAATCGGTGACCCGCTTGTCAGTGACGAACGGGTACGGATGATTTCATTCACCGGTGGCGTAGAAGCCGGTAAACATATTGCAAGTAAAGCCGGTATCAAAAAAATCGGGATGGAGCTCGGTTCCGATTCTCCGGTCATTGTCTGGAAAGATGCCGACCTTGCACTTGCAGTCGAGTCGTGTGTATCCGGTTCGTTCTGGGCTGCCGGGCAGAATTGTATAGGTGTACAACGCCTGCTCATTCATAGGGACATCTATGATGAATTCAAAACTCATTTTGTCGAACTGACCAATAAGTATAAGATTGGCGACAAGATGAAAGAAGAAACCGACATGGGACCCATGATAACCGAAGCCGAAGCAAAGCGGGTGGAAAGCTGGGTAAACGAAGCAGTAAGCAAGGGCGCCAAAGTGCTCACCGGTGGAACCCGCACTGGAGCGTTGTATGCTCCGACCGTGCTTGAACATGTTCCCCCCGATGCCGCGGTTCATTGCGAGGAAGTGTTTGGCCCGACAGTAAATCTCTACCCGGTTGACGACTTGGATAAAGCGATAGCCGAAGCCAACTCCCTTCCGTATGGTTTATTGGCGGCTATTTTTACCAGTAATGTCGATGTGGCTTTCAAGGCTGCGTACGAACTCGATTGTGGGGGAGTGATGATTAACGACTCAACGGACTATCGCCTGGACTCGATGCCGTTTGGAGGTGTGAAATATTCCGGTCTCGGACGAGAAGGATTGAAGTTCTCATTGCAGGAAATGACCGAACCGAAAGTTGTCTGTTTCAACCTTCCGAATATGTAAGATAAAAAGGCAGGTTGTGTATCAACCTGCCTTTTCTCTCATGGATTCGTTATTAAAATTATGAAAAAACCTGATAAAAACATATTCGTATTTATTACATAACCCATCAACATTGATTGTTACTCTATAGATTTTGTGATTTACTGAGCAGAATTTTTTCAAAAAAAGGTTGACAATTCAATACTTTATTCATAGTATTACATACAAATGCAGTGGCATTATATAGTAAAAAGGTATTTACTATAACGTAAAACGCAGCGGGAAAGGAAATACAACCAACACCTAGTGCGCAGGGAATAAAAAGCAAGACGTAGGGTAAATATAATCCAGACTTTTGGGAGGTACAAGACAATGCGGAGTTTCTGTTTGGAAGGAGGTGATACCAACCAGGTAGAAAACAGACAATAACAACGTTGGGAACATGTATCTCTCAAAGTTTGTCGGCATACTAACTGAAGATATGCTATGATTATGTATCTGTTGAGTAACTATATAATCCTGGCACGGAGGGGTGCTCACGATGGTATATATATACTCACTTATAACACTATCTCAGTTGCCGACTGCTGGGAGTAAATAATGTAAAATTTTTTAACAACAGGGAGATTTTCTGATGTACTCGTACGCTAAGAAAATTACATTCTTGCTTTTGCTGGCATCGATAATTTTAACAGCCGGCAATGCCTTCGCTATTGTCGAGGGTCTGCGTGTATCAACTCCTGATACATGCTGGTACACGGGCAATTTTATTGATTTACCCGTACGTATTGAGTGGACCGACTGGAGCAGATACGATTACTGCGGTGCGGAATATCAGGTACCGGATCAGTATGACTTAGCTCCGCATTTCCCGGATCCACGTCGTTGTGATCGTTTTACAAGCACCGAAACAACCATGTGTGGATTTGAAATGAAATTCACATTTGATAATGAGGTTGTTCAGGCAGTAACAGTGACTGGAGATTCTCTCATTGAACAGTGGCACTGGCCCGATGTCTATTTTGAAATCAACAATAACGAGGGTTGGATCAAAATAGCCGCTGCCAGCGCCTACTGTCCGGATATTAATAATATAACTGATCCGACAAATCTTGTCAAAATCGGTTTTCTTGTTACAGGATCGGAATTGTCTGATGCCAATCTCCAAATGGAATACTTCAAGTACAACGAAACTGATGGCGATTACATTTACTGGTATAATACTGACTATCCTAACCTACCGGGTGCTCGTACGATTGGTAAGTTTACTGTTTGCCCGCCAATCTGCATAAGTGGCAGAATTAACTACTGCTCTAACGACAAACCGGTTTGCGGAGCGGATGTGACTCTGCATTACGAACCTGATACAGCTACTATTGAAAACCCGGCAGATATTGATGATATTACTGTTCAAACACGGTGTGACAACAACTGTGAAGAGGACTGCCGTGGTTCATATATCCTTTGTGATGCTGTCGGGACCTATGACTACTGCCTGTCAGCATGGAAGGATGATGAATATGACAATGCTGTCACGGCTTTCGATGCCTCTATTGTCCTGCGTTATCTTGTAAATCAGCTAACTCTTAACTGTTGCCAAAAAGCAGCAGCGGATGTTACCGGCGATGGCTGTATTTCATCTATGGATGCATCTTTAATTCTGCAATATGTTGTGGGAGAATTTGACTATTTCCCGAAAAAGAGAGCAGAAAATACCAACTGGCTGTTCTTCTATGATTCCGATCATAGTGGATGCCAGAAAGATGCTGATTGTCTCTTACCAATTGAGAAATACTGTTTTAACCCACTTGAAGATGACCAAACAGGCATGGATTTCATGGCAGTCATTCTCGGTGATGTCTCCGGTAACTGGGGTATCAGTACCAGTGGTAAGGCTGTTGCTGATGTCAACTTCACTACTCGTCTTGTCGAGAAGAGAGCTGACGGCTCGATGGTCTATGAAGTAACCTCATCGGTTCCGGAAGCCTATGGCTGGCAGTTTACTGTCAACACCAACACACCGAACCTGGTAACAGTTGCCAATGATGGGTCAGCATCGCTTGTCAGCGGTGTTCGGGGAGAGCGCATCATTGTCGCCGCCGCCAGTGCTACTCCAAGCGGTACTCTGGGGCAGGTTATTGTCCAGCCGGGTGCTGGTGAAGTCGTCCTGGATAATTTCGTTATCAACGAAAGAAGTTTCGATGCCTCCGTGACATTGAAAGAAGGAACCGGTTCGTTGCCGTCAACCTTTGTTTTGGACGACGCCTATCCGAACCCGTTCAACCCGTCAACCAACATCTCGTTTGGTTTGCCAAGCGCCACCACTGTCCACCTTTATATTTACAATATCCTTGGTCGGAAAGTGAAAACGCTTGCCAGCGGAACCTATGAAGCGGGTATGCATGTCATCGTTTGGGATGGCACCAATGATGCCGGTGAGGTTGTCTCCTCCGGGCTTTATTTCTATCGGATGGAAACACCAGAGTTTACTACAACCAAGAAAGTAGTGCTCCTGAAATAAAGTAACTGGTGAAAGGATCAGGGAGCAGGGATACCCTGCTCCCTGAAAAAAATTATGAAGACAAAAACTTGTATATATTTCCTGACTTTTACAGCTCTTGTCTTACTTGCCTGTTCTGCTCAAGCTGCTGTTGAAGCAACATTTGTCTCTGAGTATATCAAGGATACTACGATTTCTATAGATACTACTGTCACAGGTACGGATACAACAGTTGATACGACATTTATAATCAATGGAACCGACTATATAAAAACTTCATTCTACATTGATAATTTGAATGATTTCCCCGAAACCATATACAGTATTCAGTTCGTTGTAGAATGGGATAAAAACTACTTCCGGCTTGATACTATACTGGAGACCTCATCCTGGGCTTCTGCATTATACTATCATGTTGATACTATTAGTGCTGATACTGTCCAATGCCGGTTTGCGGGGGCTTATGGCTCTTCTTTACCAAAAGATACGTTGCGACAAATGATTTTTACAGCAATTTTCTATCGTCCTCAATATGACACTACCGGTGGAACTCATCTTTACATAAAGGAAATAATGTTGAATGACACGTACATCATTCCAGGTAACGAGCTTATCCCGGTAGATGTCCCTGAAGAATCTGAGCTTCTGCCTAACCAGTTCTCACTTGCACAGAACTACCCGAACCCGTTTAACCCGACGACCACTATCGATTTCAGCCTTGCCCGAGCCGGGCAGGTGAAGCTGTGTATATTCAACGTACTCGGTCAGGAAATAAAAACGGTGGATTTTGGTTTCATGCACGTTGGTGAACATAGTTTTATATGGGATGGAACAGACAATCACAACCGGGAAGTCACCTCCGGG
>JAJRZL010000128.1 GCA_024275255.1 Candidatus Zixiibacteriota bacterium
CGTCCTCCCTCAACAAGTAAGGTGTCCTGCATATCACGGGCAGGATGATCAGCGGCAAAGTTGAGCGCTTCAAAATTATAGTAATCTGTTTCGATGTCAGGACCGTGAGCAATTTCAAATCCCATCCCATGGAAAATCCGACAGATGTCATCCATCACCTGGTTGACAATATGAACCACCCCAACCGGCTGGCAGGTCCCGGGAAGTGTCGGGTCAAAAGACGAGTCTTTGCCCTTTGTTTCAAATCGAGCTTTTGCCTGCTCAAGTTGTGACTCGATGGTAGCTCGACATTTGTTGGCAGCGGCGCCCACCTGTTTGCGTTCTTCAAGCGGAAGCTTCCCCAGTCCTTTCAAAATGGCGGTAACTTCCCCCTTACGTCCCAGATACCTGACACGTATGTCATTAAGCGCTGCGAGCGAATCAGCCTGACTGATTCGCTCGCTTGCCTGCTTTTCTATATTGGCAATATCTTCCAGAACCGACATAAGCTGAATAGTACTATTTGCCAGTAGCCATTTTTGCCAATGAAGTGAATGTTGCCATATCACGTGCTGCAATATCAGCCAACATCTTGCGGTCCAGATTAACACCGGCTTTTTTCAGACCGGACATAAACGTGGAATAGTTCGTACCACACAATTTTGCAGCAGCGGAAATACGGGTAATCCACAAACGACGGAAATCGCGTTTTTTGTTCCGTCGGTCCCGGTAGGCATATTGGAGCCCTTTGTGAACCGTCTCTAATGCAGTACGATACAGCTTGCTTCTACCGCCATAATTTCCTCTTGCCCGTTTCAGGACTTTTTTGTGGCGCTTGTGAGCAGCAACATTATTTTTTGCACGAGGCATCGGATTGATTCTCCTCTTGTAATCCTGTTAAAACTCGTTCTATTTAGTTAGGCAACATAAGAGTCACGCGATCCATATCAGCCTTTGATACCAGCGTTGACTGACGCAGTTTCCGAAGCCGCTTGGGCGACTTCTTGGTCAGGATATGACTCTTGTATGCCTTACGTCTCTTGATTTTCCCTGAGGCTGACTTCTTAAACCGTTTCGCAGCACCTAGCAGGGTTTTCATCTTCGGCATAATAACAATCTCTTTCGTTTATAAGTAAGCCATTTCGGCGTTTATTCCTGTTTAACGGCAGAATCTTCGTCCTGTTCCTGTTTGTGGTTCTTAACGGGTTCTTTTTCTTTCTCCGCCGATGCTTTCTTCAGCCGTTTCAACATCTCAGCATTCGGCGCCAGCACCATACTCATGTGACGACCATCTAAACGAGGATTCACTTCAACCGTTGCAATATCTTTCAGTTCCTCCGCAACCCGATCAAGTATTTTCCTTCCAAATTCGGTGTGCGCCATCTCGCGACCGCGAAAAATCACAAACGCTTTCACCTTACTCCCCGCCTCGATAAAACTGCGTACATGCTTTGTTTTGAACTGAAAGTCATGTTCATCAATTTTCGGGCGGTACCGCATCTCCTTCAACTGGGCAGAATGCTGTTTCTTTTTGGCAAGCCTATCCTTCTTCGAAAGCTCATACTTGTATTTGCCATAATCAAGAATACGGCAAACGGGAGGCCTGCTGTTTGGTGATACTTCCACCAGATCAAGCCCCAGTTCTTCTGCCCGCTGTAATGCTTCACTCGTCGGCAGAATACCGATCTGCTCACCTTCCGGACCAATCAGACGTACGGGCGAAACCCGAATACGACGATTGATTCGCAATTCCTTGCTACTTATAAAACCCTCCTGTGCATAGGTTATGATTCATCAATACCTTTACTTTTTATTTCAGCCAACAGGTCAGCCATTGCATCCTGCAATTGCTTCACCCCTAAATCACCAGTACCATGCTTACGCACGGAAACAGTAGAAGATTCGGCTTCCTTTGCACCAATTATAAACATATATGGCACTTTTTGCAACTCTGCATCGCGAATTTTCGCACCGATTTTTTCCGACCGGTCATCCAGAACAGCCCTTATATTTTGCTCTTTCAGCTTTTCAACCACAGTTTTTCCATACTCGTTGAAATTGTCGGTAATCGGCAGCACTTTCACCTGAACCGGAGCCAGCCAGAGCGGAAAATTACCACC
>JAJRZL010000129.1 GCA_024275255.1 Candidatus Zixiibacteriota bacterium
CCATTATCTATAAAGCTTGCCCCGGTGGGAAGGGTCGATGTGGTGAGAACAGGCGTACTTTCCGCATCGGTGGCCGAAACTCCAAAGGTCAACTGGATATTTTCGGTCGTACTTTGCGCACCGATAGGATTGAGGACCGGGTTCTGGTTCCCAGCCTCGTTGACAGTTATGGTTACTATCTCACTGTCCACCGCCGAAGAGTCATCGGTAGCATAGAATGTGACATTGTATGTCCCCGACTGGGTAAAATCTGGGGTCCAGTCAAACGTTCCGGTTCCATCGCCGTTGTCGGTAAAGCTTGCCCCGGTCGGTAAGGTCGAAGTCGTCAGGGTCGGAATACTCTCGGCATCGGTGGCCGAAACTCCAAAGGTCAGCTGGATATTTTCGGTCGTACTCTGCGCACCGATGGGGTTTAAGACCGGTAACTGGTTCCCGGCTTCGGTAACGGTTATTGATATCGTTTCAGAATCAACATCAGCAGTTACGGCATCGTTGGCATAGAAGGTCACCTGGTACACACCGGCATCAAGATAACCGGGGGTCCAGTTAAAGGTACCGGTACCATCGCCGTTGTCGGTAAAGGTGGCAGTTCCCGGTAATGTTGATGTTGTCAAAGTCGGGGTAGTACCGTCAGCATCACTGGAGGTTACCCCAAAGTTTAAGTTCTGGTTTTCTCCTGTTGTTTTATCACCTATGGGATCAAGGACAGGTGGAAAGCTTTGTGCTCCAGCCACTCCTGTTAACAATGCAATCAGTGTAAAACATAATAACGCAAATCTCTTACTCATTCCCTGTGCTCCTAACCGTAGTTACTTCAACAAGAGCATTTTTTTAGAGTCACTTCTGTTATCCACCTGCAGTTTGTACAGGTACACCCCCGTGGCGACAGGCCGTCCGCTTTGGTCGGTACCACGCCATTCGTATTGATAATGCCCGGTTGTTAATTCTCCATCAACAAGAGTATGGACATGCTGACCAAGTATGTTGAAAATATCAAGTGACACATGCTGTGTTTCACCATCACTCCCCCCATCCAGTGAAAATTCAATCATTGTGGTTGGGTTAAACGGGTTGGGGTAGTTTTGATACAAAGTAAACGACTTGGGCAGTGATGCTCCAAACCCGTTAACTCGTACAGCAGCCGCTGCCGGAGTTGATAATAGTACATCTGTGAGTCGAATCTGGTTATTGTCACCATACTCTATATCTGACTGAGCGATAATCGGAATTTCTACTAGGTCTGCTTGTCCGCTCTTGATTAAATTTTCTTCATTAAACGGGTTGGTAAAATGGAGCAGCACTTTCATATGCCCGCCACCATCGTTTTTATAAACCAATTGTAATCCCTGGGCATCATCAGCAGGAACCGGGCGCCCGAGCGTCACCGACCGCGGGTCATATTTGATATCGAGCTGCACACCTGCAATATCTTCGGGTATTTCAGAACGAACCACCATCACATCCGACGCTCCCTCCGGCAAGTCATCATAGGCAAGTGCCACAGTCGCTTCTTCGGTGGTGAATTCCTGTACGGGGGCAAACGGGGCACCATAGATAATATCTATGACACCGACTAAATCGAAGACATCAACCACAGCATTGGTTGTTACATCAGCAGCATC
>JAJRZL010000130.1 GCA_024275255.1 Candidatus Zixiibacteriota bacterium
ATTTTATGATTCGTTAGGGAAAGAAGGGATTCTGAGCGCTGGAGCAACCGCCAACCTCCCTGTGAATGTAGATGTTGACGGTGACCTTCCTACTGCTTGCAGCAGCGATTTCCTTATCTCCGTTACCAACATGAATAGAACTGACAACAAGGTTTTTTCTGCCGGCTACGGAACGACCACAATTGATCTTGGCGCTTTCGGAGAAGATACATGGACTGTTGATTTTAGTGGCGGATATAGCGCTTTTGGAGGCACTTCAGGCGCTACGCCTCATGTGGCGGGAGCCATTGCTTTGCTATATTCCGCTCCCTGCCCGTCACTGATCGCTTTGGCAAAAGCCAACCCCGAACAAGCAGCATTGTTTGTCAAACGATACATTCTGGAAGGAGTTGATTCCAACCAAAGTCTTTTGGGAATTACCGTTACCGGTGGCAGGCTGAATCTTTTTAACAGCTTAAACCTGCTTTTAGACGATTGTTCAGCAACGGGCTGTATCAAACCGTTTGCATTGAAAGTAAAAAACCTGACCGATACCCAAGCGACACTTTCGTGGTCTGCTATCTCGGTGGACTCTTTTAACGTTCGTTACCGTCAAGTTGGCGGAGCATGGAACCAACAACTGGTAACAGCAGACACTTTACAACTGACCGGACTAATTGCTTGTACCAATTATGAATTTGAAGTGGAAGCTATTTGCGATACAAGTTCCAGCGGATATTCTTCATCAGGTTTTAAAACGGACGGTTGTTGTGAACCACCTGCAACATTATCAACATCAAATATTTCTGATGTAGGAGCAACCCTCCAGTGGAACAGCGTGCTGGCAGCGATCTCCTATAATGTGCAGTATCGAAAAATATCATCAGCAAATTGGACGGTTCAAAATGGAATAAATCAAACAAACTTGATAATCACAGGCTTAACGCCTTGCACTCAATATCAGTTTCAAGTTCAAACAGTATGTGCCGGTGGTGTTCTTACCACATTTAGCAACGCCTTTAGCTTCAATACGACAGGTTGTGGCGGCTGTCTTGACTTGCAGTATTGTAATATAACGGGTGATACCGAATTTGAATGGATTGAATCTGTGGTGTTGGGCAATCTCAACAATATTTCGGGTGATGACAACGGATATGGCGATTACACCGGTATGAGCGTTGACCTTTTTGCCGGAAACAGCTACACATTCACACTGTCACCCGGATTTTTATTTCAGGATAACGAGTTTTTTAATATTTGGATTGATCTTGATCAGGATGGAACCTTTTCCGGGAATGATCTTGTATATGAATCTATCTCAGGCTCTCAAGACCCGGTAACAGGTACAATTACTATTCCCACATCAGCGCTTATAGGATCAACAAGAATGAGAATCGTGATGGAATGGGATATGGCGCCTTCTGAATGTACCATTGACTATGGAGAAGCGGAAGACTATTGTGTCAATATTTTACCGGCATTGGGCAGTTGTCACTCGCCACTTCAAATAGATACCGTAAATGTTCAGGAAACTGCTGCCCGGATTAACTGGAAAGCCGTCCAACCAGCGCAATCTTATGAAATAAAATATAAAGCTACGGGCAGTCAAAACTGGAATACATTATCAACAGTTGACACGATCATCTCGCTTACCGGATTAACGAAATGTCTTCAATACGAGTACCAGGTAAAAACGATATGCGCTGACACGGCAAGTTTATTTTCTGCCGTCAAATTCTTCTTTACAAAATGTGGCACTTCAATAAATAGTTTGAATCAGGAGAATCCTGAAATCACCATATATCCCAACCCATTTACAAATCAGTTAATAATTAAAATAAATTCGATAAAACAAGCTACTACAGATATTCAGCTTCAAAGTATTACGGGCAACATCATAGTTTCTAAAAGCTATCCTCAGCAATTCAACGGCAAAGAAATAAGACTGCTCGAACAAGGTCAACTACCTTCAGGTGTTTACATTCTCAAAATTGAAACAGAGAATTTCCTGGATATTAGAAAAGTGGTTAAATTGTAGAAACTGCTTCATTTTAACCTGAATGAAATTTATTTAACAACTTTACATCTAAAACAATAGAAAATGAAACTTATACCAATAGCCGTTTTATGTTTTTTCTCAACGCTTTCCTTTTCACAGAAAATAGGTTATGCTGATCTGGAAATCATACTTGCTTATATGCCCGAATCAAAAGTTATGGAAGAACAACTTAAGGTGTATGAAAAACAATTAGAGAAAAAACTGAAGGTAAATCAGTCCTACTATGAAGAAAAATACAACGAGCTTATTGAAAAAGCGGAAGCAGGAGCGCCCGCTGACGAAATAAAACAAATGGAAGCAGCGCTGATAAAAATTCAAAATGAACTCAAACAAGCCGGTATGAATGCCGACAGAAAATTATCGCAAAAACGGATGGAACTTTTAACCCCAATACTTGATAAATTGCAAGACGCTATGGATACCGTTTCGGAAGCGGAAGGATATGTGTATGTATTAAATAAAATTGATGGCTCAGGCGCTTCCATCATATTGAAAGGACCTAAAGAACACGACCTTACTAAAAGAATTATGCGGCAATTGGGGATAAAAATTGACGATTGAGCGTCATAAGCATTTTTGATCCCGGTGAACTAAATGCCCTGCTTTATGCTATTCCTGAATGACTATCCTGTAAAACTCATGCGAAAACACTCTTTTCAGATATGAAAAACATTCATCTTTCCATATCAATTTTAATGTCAATCACCCTGGCTTTCGGGCAAAATCAAAATATATCGGGAGGCAATGTATTTGACGGGGAACCTTATATTTCCATAAACCCAAATAATCCGCACCATATCGTAGTAGCCTGGATGGGTTTTGTTCCATTCAACCGCATTGCCATAAAAACAAAAGTGACCTTTGATGCCGGGACGTCATGGAGCAACGCCACCAACATTCCTCATGCGCATCCGCTCTATGGTTCTGCCGATCCTTCATTAGAATTTGATAACTCAGGCAATGTGTTTCTGGCTTATGTTGATTACAATGCCGGTATTGACTCAGGCGCTGTGTATGTCGCTAAATCAACCGATGGAGGCATTACCTGGACTTCCCCGGTGGAGGTTATCAATGCCCATTCTGACGAAGGCAAATATCCCGTTGACCGCCCCTGGATAGCTGTTGACCGTTCGGGGGGCACGTTTGACGGAAACATCTATGTCACGACTATGCCCCCCAATATTTTCGGTCCGCTATTACCGCCATACAATCCTTATTTCATTCGTTCTACCGATGGAGGCGCTACATTCCAGCCGTGGAAATACCTGGATACTATCGGGTGGCTTGCCGGTTCGTTGATCTTCCAGCCTATGCCGACACCGGCTGTCAGCGCAAATGGAACCTTTCATGCCGTTTATCCAAGTTGGTTCCGGCCTCAGAATATTTTCCCTCAATACTTTATTGCATCATCCGGCAATGAGGGACTTAACTTCAGTTATAACGTGGTTTTTACTGCTCAAAACGCCTTCACCGATACCCTGGCAAAAAAGGGGTACCTGCTGATAACGAACCCCGCCAACGCCAATCACCTTGCCTTTCTCCACCTGGGAGTTGATTATGGCGATGCCGATGTTTTCCTTAGGGAAAGTTTTGATGGCGGGGTGAATTGGACAAGCCCCGTTAGGGTAAATGACGACCCCATTGGCAACAACAGAATGCAAGACCTCGTTTGGGCAGATTTCGACAACGATGGCGACCTGGTGGTTTCCTGGCGGGATAGAAGAAACGGAACAGATGACTCCTACGCTACCGCCTCCGAAATATGGGGCGCGGTTCGTTGGAAAGACTCAACCGGTTTTTCTGCCAATTTCAGGATTTCGGATACCATCGTTGCTTATGACACCATATTGGCAGAATCGGGCAATGATTTTATGTGCATCAAATTTGTTGACGACACCTTAAGCGCTGTGTGGGGCGATACGCGCACCGGCAAACTGAATATTTGGTTTCAACGAATGACATTGAATGGAACCATCGTTTCCATACGTCAATTATCGTCAGAGAATATGCCCGATGTGGAAACGTATCCTAATCCTGCCGTTTCAGAAGTAACAATTAAAGGCAAAAACCTACGGAAATTGGAAGTTTTTGATGAAACCGGCAGGGAAGCGAGCATAACCATTGACAAAACAGATCGCAACAATTGGAAAATTGATGCAAGTTATCTGGCAAGAGGCATTTACTTTTTCCAGATCACAACCAAAGAAGGGATGGTAACAAAAAAAATAGTTAAGAAGTGAATAATTCCAGTAACCACATAAACAATTAATCAAACAACGCGATCAGCACATTATCAAATCATTTAGTCATTCAATAAACCATGCGCATCAACACCAATTTTTGGAATAAAATAAGATATACCCTCTATGCACCCGGCTATGACCTGGTTGCCGACTATTTCAAAGAATCAAGAAAGAAGTCCATTGAGTCGCTGCAAGTAAAAGCAGGCGACAAAGTGTTGATAATTGGGGCGGGCACCGGTCTCGATTTAGAGTTTTTGCCCTTTGATTGTGAAATAACCGCTACGGATATTACGCCATCTATGATTGACAGGCTCAATAAGCGCGGTAAAAAACTAAACCGTCATGTTCATGCCCATGTGATGGACGGGCAGGCGCTGAAATTTGAAGATCATTCTTTTGACAAGATCATCCTTCACCTGATCCTTGCCGTCATCCCCGACCCTGTTGCTTGCATTAAAGAAGCAGAGCGCGTTTTAAAGCACGGAGGCCAGATAGCGGTTTTTGATAAGTTTGTGCCGAGAGGAAGGCAAGTATCTTCGTTTCGTAAAATTGCCAATGTGCTTACCAATTTCCTCTTTTCAGACATCACACGCGACATAGAATCTATCGTAAGCAACACCGGCTTAACGATAATATCGGATGAAGAAGCCGATTTTAACGGTAACTTCAGGTTGATACAGATCAGGAAACCATAAAATAAAACTTTGAAAAGATGACCATGTAATTTGAATATAGACTTCCGGTGGTCCGGAATGGAAAATTCGGAAGTCTATGGTAGTTAAGAGTTAAGGCGTCAGGAGACAGGATGTGTAGTTGCAGGTAGTTTGTTTGATAAATATTTACCGCAGAGACCCCTTGGTTGGTTTTCACCGACCATTATCTTTCACTTATCATCTCCCATAAGCTGGCGCAAGCGTCTCGCTTGTGTCCAAAACCCCCGCTATTCTTTGTACTTCTTATTCCCTGTCTTTTTGTTGACAAATCTATTTGTTCTTCTTTGTTGACACCGTTTATTGAACAGACCCTGAAAAGACGGCTATCGATGATGAAAAG
>JAJRZL010000131.1 GCA_024275255.1 Candidatus Zixiibacteriota bacterium
CATCGGCAATAAACCGGGCAACCCGGATAAACATCTCGGTCGGAGTTTCAATAACCCGTCCGTTATTATCTTTGATAAGATACCGGCGTTTCAGTACTGCCAGTGCATTGTCGGTCAATGTTACTTCGTATGTTTCCACGATTCACCTGTTATTTGTTTCGTAAATTCCGAAGACAGGAAAAATGAACCTGCCTTCCTCATTCATAAGTTCGACATTAATTCCTGTATATATTATAACGTATGAACCTGAAAAAGATGTATCACATTTTGAAAAAAGAGCTGAGAAGCACTCTACTGGATAAGGTTGAAAAAGTCATATTTCCTGTTTCGACAACCCTGAAAACGGGGACTCGGAAAAATTATAACAGGAAACTGGATTAACAGCACATAGCCCATGCAGATTATGATAATAAGATGCAAATTCCAAGGTAAGTTTACCTGTTCACGCAAGATACAACGTAACCAAAAAACACCACCATATACTTGATACGGTGGTGTTTCATATTTATCAGAATCGAAAAAGAACTTATTCTTTCTTTTCTTCGTCCTTCTTGCCTTCCTCGCCCGAAGCAGCAACTTCTGCGGCAGCAGCTTCTTCAGCAGCAGCCTCTTCGGCAGCTTCTTCTTCTGCAGCGGTAGCAGCGGCTTTCACTACTGTCGGAGCACTGATAACCACTACCGTCCGATCCTTTTCGGCGGCGATGGTTGCATTCGGGATGTTGATATCTCCAACATGGATTGACTCTCCAATACCCAGGTCAGTGACATCAACCTCCACCTGCTCAGGGATATCGCTAGGCAGGCAGGATATTTCCAGTTCACGCATCGTAGTCTGCATGATACCGCCATCGGTTTTCACCCCACGGGGAGTGCCAACAAATGTTATCGGTACAAAAATATTAATGGGTTTACTCATTGAAACTGCATGGAAATCCAAATGCACAACTTTGCTGGTCACCGGGTCACGCTGAATATCACGCAGGACAACCTTGTTTTTCTTCCCGTTAACATCCAGAGTAAAAATCGTACTACTGGTTGCTGTTTTCATAACAGCCCGGAAATCACGTTCATTGACGGCAATAGGTTCCGGTTCAATTTCCGGTCCATAGACAACAGCCGGGATACCGCCAGCCATGCGCACCCGTCGGGCAGGACCTTTTCCCGTCCCGGAGCGAGTCATAGCTGAGAGCAGGACTTCTTTCATAATATACTTAAAACCTCCATTAATGTATTTTCAAACAACAAGGCGAAAGGGTACGAAAAAATCTCTAAAAAGTCAATACATTGCGACAAATTGGTATACTATTATCCAACCCCGAAAAAACAGGAGGCAACTGGAAATCTATCGCAAATTCGCCTGTTTTTTTAATCCACAAACAATGATGAAACCGATTCTTCATCGAAAATCCGCTTAATCGCTTCTCCAATAAGTTCCGAACAGGTCAGGATTTCATATTTTTCACTCAGGTTTCGACTGGTCTGGTCGATGGAATCTGTGATAATCATCTTTTTAATAGGGGCTTCCTCGATACGTTTGAATGCCTCCCCGGAAAGTACGCCATGAGTACAAACGGCATAAATCTCCTGTACTCCCCGTTCTTTCAGAAAATGGGCTGCCTGACAGATAGTCCCGGCAGTATCGACCATGTCATCCCGAATAATGATATTACAACCTTCAACATCACCAATCAGGTTCATCACTTTACTCTCATTAGGTTTCGGACGGCGTTTATCAACAATCGCCAGCCTGGCATTCAACGCTCTGGCAGTTACCCGGGCAAGTTTAATCGAGCCGACATCGGGAGAGACGATACACAGGTTCTCAAGGTTCATATCTTCCAGATACTTATGAAACAATGTCGATGAATATAAATGGTCATGTGGCAGGTCGAAAAAACCCTGGATTTGGCTGGCGTGCAAGTCCATCGTCATTACCCGGTCAGCTCCCACGGTGGTGATAAGGTTCGCTACCAGCTTGGCAGTAATCGCTACTCGCGGGCGGTCTTTCCTGTCGGCACGTCCGTAGCCATAATATGGAATAACAGCAGTAATTCGCATTGCCGATGCCCTACGCGCCGCCTCGATGAGCATAAGAAGCTCCATGAGATTATCTGCGGGAGCATTGGTCGGTTGAATAATAAAGACATCAGCCCCCCGGATATTTTCATTGAACTGCACAAAAATCTCACCATCGGAAAATTTTGTTACCGTACAATCGGTCAATTCTTTCCCGATATACGCAGAGATTTTTTTCGCCAGCGGACGGTTGGCATTACCGGTAACGATCCTGATTTCTTCACGTACTATCATTGTTGTACCCGCTTATTCTCTCAAAGTATCTATTGTTTATTTGGTGAATACAATGCCCACACGCTTCATGATATTGTTAGTTAAGTATATCCTGTGTATTCGATATCAGAATAACCAATTAAAAAATGCTGGGGCGCCAGGATTCGAACCTGGGAATGCCAGCTCCAAAGGCTGGTGTCTTACCGCTTGACGACGCCCCATTAGCCTTTTTTTACCACACAATCAGCTCGTTGTTACACAGTGCTGCTGCGTGCTTTCAACTCTGTTTCGTACGCCTCCAATACCCGTTGTTCAATCAGTTGCCTCATCTCTTTATTCACTGGATGGGCGATGTCTTGATGCGTACCGTTTGGTCGTTTCCGACTCGGCATTGCAACGAAGTACCCCATATTGCCCTGAATGATTTTCATCCCGCGAACCACGAAAGCGTGGTCAAACGTTACATTTGCAAATCCTTTCAGGCGCTCTTCGTCTCGCAATGTCACACGAATTTCTGTAATCTCCACGGTGCGTTCCTCACTACTTGATCACCTGTTTAGACAAGGCTATTGGCTTGACCGTGAATAAGCGCCAATCCCCTCTACCTTTTAAGTTCTTCTCCTTCCTATCCGAGAGATTTATAAAAATACCATATATCGTTGGCCCTGACCCGGACATCCGGGCAATAATTGCTCCTTGTGTTAATAACAACTCCTTAATCTGACTGAGTTCGGGAAATTGCTTTACGTGCACTTTCTCAAAATCATTATCAGTAAAACGTAAATTGGCAAGGAAATCCTCAACCATTCCGTTATACTGTAACTTAAAAGCAGGCTTTGACTTTGTCAAGCCCATTCTCAAAGCGGCATAGCTCTCGGCAGTTGAAAACCGCACCGACGGCTTCACCATAATCAATTGATAGTCAACAGGATAAGAAGTTTCCAGCACTACCTCTCCCCTGCCTGAGACCAGAGCCTGACCTCCAGAGAAGAAAAATGGAACATCGGAACCAATATCAGCTCCCAGCGAAGCCATGTTATCATAGCTTAACCTTAATTCAAACAGGAGATTACAAGCCAGTATAGTTGCCGCAGCATCGGAAGAACCACCACCGAGACCGGCAGAAACAGGGATTCTTTTTGTCAGTTGTACAGACAAACCCTTTTTCAAACCAAACTCTTTTTGTACCAATTGATATGTCCGGGCAACGAGATTATCCTCATTCACGGGTAAAGGGTCATTGGAAATAATGTGCAAGGTAATACCGGGATGGGGTAAGACCTCAAATTTCAGGGTATCAAATAATGATACTGCCTGAAACAGGGAGTTGATTTCGTGGTACCCGTCGGGGCGTTTATACAGCACTTCCAGGAACAGGTTGATTTTTGCCGGGGTATCAAGAATAGCGGATTTACCTGTTTCTAATTCCCGAACAATCATGGCTGTTGAAGTCCTTTTCAATAATTATAATAACCAATATTACCAAACTCGGCTAATAATACATAAGATGCCATAAATGTCAATCAACCGACAAGAGATTATCGCAACCTACTTGTCAGAGAGAATAATCTTGCGTATTTTCATCCCTGAAAAACAGAATGGTGTTAGTGAAAAGATAAAGGAGGTCTCTGCTATGGATCCGTTTCATGCGCTTGATACACTCAAGACAAATCATGCCAGCTACAAACTCTACCGTCTGGATGCACTCACGAAATATGGAGATATAGAGAAATTACCGTATTCCATAAAAATACTTTTGGAAGCTGTGCTGCGTAATGTCGATGGGCATACTGTCAAAGAAGAAGATGTTACAAAGTTGGCGGGATACAACCCTAAACATGTCGGCGAGATAGAGCTTCCATTCAAACCGGCACGGGTTCTGTTGCAGGATTTTACCGGTGTTCCGGCAGTGGTCGATTTGGCGGCGTTGCGCTCTGCAATGAAACGGATGGGTGGAGACCCGAAAAAAATCAACCCGCTGGTTCCGGTTGACCTTGTGATAGACCACTCTGTGCAGGTCGATGCGTTTGCCTCTGATGATGCCCTGCGGATAAACATGGAAAAAGAATTTGAGCGCAATAAGGAACGGTATCAATTTCTCCACTGGGGACAAAAAGCGTTCGACAATTTCAGTGTTGTTCCGCCGGCAACCGGTATCTGCCACCAGGTTAATCTTGAATACCTGGCAAAATGTGTACAGGTAAACGATGGTATCGCTTATCCTGACACCCTCGTCGGTACTGACAGCCATACCGTGATGATAAACGGGCTTGGTGTTCTTGGCTGGGGTGTTGGTGGTATTGAAGCTGAGGCGGTGATGCTCGGTCAGCCGATCTATATGCTCACACCTGAAGTAATCGGGTTCCGCCTGACCGGTAAGCTGTCTGAAGGAGTAACCGGAACCGACCTTGTCCTGACAGTCACCCAGATGCTCCGTGAAAAAGGTGTAGTGGGGAAATTTGTCGAATATTGCGGACCGGCACTCGATGAACTTCCGTTACCGACAAAGGCGATGGTTGCCAATATGGCTCCTGAATATGGCGCGACTATGGGCTATTTCCCGTTCGATAATGCCACGCTTGATTACCTGCGTATGACCGGTCGCAGTGATGAACAGGTGGAACTGGTCGAGCGATATGCAAAAGAACAAATGCTGTTCCGCGAGAAAGGCTCGCCGGATCCGGTCTTTACCGATATGCTGGAGCTGGACATTTCTACGGTAGAGCCGTCATTAGCAGGTCCCAAGCGCCCACAGGATAGAATCTCACTCAGCAACATGAAAACAGAATTCCGCCAGGCGCTGACCAAACCAATCAAAGAGCGCGGTTTTGAACTGCCCACTGATGAACTGGAGAAAAAAGTAACGGTATCCAACGGTATGCAAGCCGAAATGGGGCACGGAGCGGTTGTCATTGCTGCTATCACATCCTGTACCAACACATCTGACCCGATGGTGCTGGTAGCTGCCGGACTGGTTGCCAAAAAAGCAGTCGAACGTGGATTGCAGGTAAAGCCGTATGTCAAGACATCGCTTGCTCCGGGCTCACGCGTGGTGACCGATTACCTTGAAAAAGCCGGGCTAACTCCATACTTGAAAAAACTCGGTTACCATGTAGTCGGCTACGGCTGTACAACCTGTATCGGCAACTCCGGTCCTTTGCCGGAACCGGTAGTCGATGCCATCAACAAAGGCAACCTTGTTGTCTCGGCGGTGCTTTCCGGCAACCGGAACTTTGAAGGACGGGTCAGCCCGCATACCAAAGCCAATTACCTTGCTTCTCCCCCGCTGGTCGTTGCCTATTCTCTGGCAGGGACAACCGATATTAATCTTGCCACAGAACCGTTAGGAAAAGACGAAAACGGTAACGATGTATTCCTGAAAGATATCTGGCCCACCCAGCAGGAAATAATAGATATTGTCGCATCGGTCGTTGACCCGGAGATGTTCCGCAAAGAATACGCCCATGTCGCCGATGGCAACGAGGTATGGAACAATATCCAGTCACCCTCAGGCGAGTTATACGCATGGGATGAACAATCAACCTACATTCAGGAGCCACCCTTCTTTATTGACATGTCCAAAGAACCGGGAGATATCGAACCGATTCGTGATGCCCGGGTGCTGGTCATGGTAGGTGACTCTATTACGACCGACCATATCTCACCGGCGGGAGTCATCAAAGCCGATTCGCCAGCCGGTAAATACCTCATGGAACATGGCGTACAGTTTGCCGATTTCAACTCCTACGGCTCCCGGCGCGGTAACGACCGGGTGATGACCCGCGGCACATTCGCCAATATCCGCCTGCGGAACCTGTTAGCCCCGGGGACAGAGGGTGGAGTAACGATATATCTGCCTACCGGTGAGCAGATGTCTATTTACGATGCCGCGATGAAATACAAAGAAGAACATATTCCGCTGGTCGTGCTTGCCGGGAAAGATTACGGTATGGGTTCCTCACGTGACTGGGCGGCGAAAGGGACCAATTTGCTCGGAGTCAAAGCGGTACTGGCACAGAGCTTTGAGCGGATTCATCGCTCCAACCTCGTGGGTATGGGAGTGTTGCCGTTGCAATTTCTCGATGGCGAGTCCAGGGAATCGCTTGAATTGACCGGACATGAATTGTTTACAATCGACGGTTTATCAAACGACATTCATCCGAAACAACAAGTGCCGGTTAAAGCTCTTTCCAAAGATGGCGAAAAAACCTTCAATATGATTGTTCGTCTTGACACCCCGGTTGAGATAGAATATTACCGGAACGGAGGCATCTTGCATACCGTTTTACGGGCGATTGCCAAACAGGGGTAGTGTTGTCACGTGATATCAGGTGACAGGAGATATCCAAAAAAAATCAGGTCAGGACCTTCATGGTCCTGACTTTTTCAAGACAAGGCAGGACCCGTGCGGTCCTGCCTACTTCGTGTAAACCATCCTGAATCCACTTATAAATAAGACAAGAGACAGACACACTATCCAGTAAGATTACTGAAAGAGAAAAAGTGTTCTGTATTAATCTTTGACAGGTAATCCAGTATTCTATCCATAGCTCGTATCATATATGGTCTTGCATAATAATATACTACAGAAACAACTACTCTCACCCCAGGGTGCAAACCAGGAATCGTGACAATAGTCAAATACCAACCATCTAATGTTCGGGCAGCGTCACTCTTGCCATACCAGTCATATTTGATATCAGCATCCGTCCCTGAATATACCTCTCCTTTTACTTCATGACTATCAATGGCACGTTCATTGTTCAGTACCACAAATGTATCCGCCAACTCAGCTTCATCTATTTCCTGAGTCGGTTCTGTATCAGAGGGAATGGATTCGGTCATTGTCCCAGAGAACGCATGTTCCCAGAAATCTTGTTCCTTTGACTGGTATGACTGCGGAATATCACAACTACCATGAACTAACTGCTCACTACTGAAACGGTAATACCGCCCACGGTAATTGGTGGCGCACCCCTGAAACAGAACCAGCAAAATGAGCATACAAAGCCCCGACACCAGTTGCCATTGACAATTGACACCCCGGGTACACCAGCTTTCTGCCAAGCCGCCACCTAATCTTTGCCCGTAAACAGTCATAACACTCATATAGTAGAGCAATTCCAATGCCCGACGAAAAACAACCGAAGGGAAAATTGGATAATCCTGTACTATAAAGGAAATATTTCCGCCGCGATCTAAAGTACTACATGATATAAAATCTGTAGCTCTTATATTCAACTCTATTTATTGTGTGCAATAAAATGTTTATCCCACCTGCGATTTTTTTTGTTTCTTTTGCCGTAGCCGGTTGTTACATCGACCCCGTTATCAAGACATTGAACCGTATTGCATAAATAGCTGCAAAGAAACCGTAAGTTACTGCAGTAAAGGTTGTACTACAAAGTTTTTAACTGCTTCTTGTTTCCTTTACTTATAAATATAAGCATTAACGCCAAAATATAGAAACAAATTTTGACCCTGCATTGAAAAAAGTTTGTCAGGATATAATTACCGCAGTTGTATTGGAGTCAGTTTGGTCTTACCGCAATAAGTCGCCTGCAAATACCAGTGATCCGTTTCAAGTGGACCCGTGAAAGCTGGATTCATTATCAAGGTCAGTTTATAGTATCCTCTTCCAAGCCGTCTGGCAACCAATGGCTGTTGGATTGATTGCGTGGGACCCAGCAAATTGACTGTTACAAAGCATGATGGATTTGCTATATAAAATGCAATCGAGGGCATTTTCACCTGGTGCGGAACTTTCCGGGTATCCACTACGACGGAATCTATTCTTTCGGAACGAATCAAGGTAAACAATGAATCAGAAATAAGCATGGTCGGTTCTACCCAGACAGTCTCCCATGTTTTCACCACGGGCGGGATTCGTTCCCCGGTTTTTACGGGTGGTCTCGTACAACCCGAAAAGAACACTATCCCCACTGCCAGAGACAATCCCGCCCAAACAAAGAGGGAGTAATTACGGAAGGTAGGTGATTTCCCGGACATAGACATAGTCACCGACCCATAGTTTCATGACATAGTTTCCCCTGCTGACCGTATATTTTGCGTGCCATTCGATTTCATGCTCTCCTTTTGGAAGCAGGGAATCAACCATGATACTGTCAAGCTGTCGGTTACCGCGCGTAAACACCCGCGCAGAGACACGAGCGGAGTCTTCCAGTAATTTCAAACGAATCAGAAATGGTCGGGTAGAATCAGCCGGGTAAATATAGGTGGCTTTTTCCCACCGGCTATATTGGGCATAGATTGGCCGTATTCGTATTTTGCCGCAATTGTCCACTCTGCTTTTATATGTCCCCGCCGGGACACGGTTACCGTTGTCATCACGTTTATCCCAGTAAAAATTGTAATACCCGCGGCTGGGGTTATAGTCCACGAGATGACGGATAACCCGGTTGGAATCATTGAGAATATCTATTACCACCCGGCATTTACTATCCCGCTCGACAGGTACCCAGATACGCACCCGTTCCGCCTCGGCTGAATCAACAGGTGGTGTGGAAAGTCCTTTGAGTGTTTGAGCCCAGCCAACACCGGTGAACCCCCCTACGGTAAAGATAATCCCTATAAAAAAAAGAAATGCTCTCTTTATCCTCATTGTCAAATCCTGTCTCATTCAGGTTATCATCCTTTTTCTATCATACATATGTAGTTATGGTTTACATCTCCGGCAAGGAGAAAGTCCCTCGTATAACGCATCCTCACGATTGGTAAATTTTCTCATATCACTTTCAGCAACTCCCGATATATTAGGACAGTTTGGTCGATGAAAGCGAAAACTGCCGCGATGCGCAAGATAATACCGTTCTTGTTTATGTGGCAACCCCCAGAGACCAACTTTTTGTTTCAAAGCGACCCGTTGGGCTTGCAGCAGCTCCTTTGTCTCTTGCCGTCCCATATCCGTATCCTTGAATAAATATACACATGCCAGTCCCTTTTCCACCATCAGTTTATTAACAAAGATGCTGTCTATATACAAATATCCAAGC
>JAJRZL010000132.1 GCA_024275255.1 Candidatus Zixiibacteriota bacterium
CATCTATCCGTCCCTGGTTTGTTAGCAACAATCCATAGTCGTTATATGCCTGGGCAAAGGTGGAGTCAGCTTTGATGGATTGTTTATAGTAATGTTCTGCCAGGGTTACCTTCCCCTGTTGCATGTATATTGTCGCTGTTGAAAACAAACCGGGAGCATCGGAACGATTGGCATGGTTAAATATATCTATGTTAGCAAACAGAAGCAGCGGCAACAACACTACTCCTGCCAAACAGAGTCTTTTAGTAGCACGTTCCCTGACAAACCGGATAAAAAGTATTACTGCTTCTGCTGCGAACAGGGCGAGTATGGGGGCAATCGGCAGGCGATAGCGGGCAGTTACAAAAAACAACACCACGGTAAGCGCTAAGCTCACTGCAAACAGGGTCAAAATCCACGATTGCCTGTTTCTCCTCGCGGCAAATAGAAACCCGACAACAGCCAGCGGGAAAAACAATCACCACGGAAAAAAAAGAACAGTACGCCGGATAAGTGCTTTTGTTATAGAAGTTGTTCGGGCAAAATAATAGAAATCAAAATTGTTTGATAATTCTATCCCTTGAATAAAGTAAGCAGTCTTTTTTAACAGGTGCTTCATAAACCAAAGAGGGGATGCGGTTATTTCCTGTAATCCTCTTTTCAACCAATAGCCTGATTGTTCGGAAGGGGATAATTTTTTACCGGTGGCGTCTTCGGCAAACCGTTCGGCATCTTCAAGCATCCCCCACCAGTCTTTCCGTCCGCCGGGAAGAACAGCGGAGATACCATCCGCTTGCCGGTTATTCCCAAGGTAGAAGTTCAGTCCGCCGTAGGTCCCAATGGCGGTGAATGTTCCACTGCTGATATAGTTGTATGCTGTAACCGGAATAATCGGTATCAGCAACGCGAGAATAAATGCTAAAAGAGGTCGTGTTGGTAGCTGTTTATTTTTTTTATAGAAAGACCATAGCAACCAGAACACAAAAATACCTGCAAAGAGGAGTACGGTCGGTCTTGCTATGGCAGACAGCCCTAAAAATAACCCGCCAAACAGGTAGTTGCGTATGTTGTTGTGTTGCTCTGCCCTGATTAAAAAGAACAGGCTAAGCAGGTTAAGAAAAATTGCCAGTGACGGAATCAATAGCTGACCATCATAAAAAATGGCGGTTCCCCAAAGAGAATAAATCAACCCGGCAATAAACCCGGAACGGGCACCGAATGTCTGTCGCCCGATAGCATACACCAGTACGGCACTAAGACTACCCAGCAAAACCTGAATAATCCTGACAACCCAGAAATCTATCCCCAAAAGCGCATAGATACCGGCAAGAAAATACGGATACAACGGCGCCCGGAAAAAAGGGGCGTAGTTGTCGCCATGTCCGGCAAGGATATCAAGCGCCCACTGGTGATGATATGCCATATCCATGATGGGAGTATCGAAAAGCGGGTTTGATGAAAACTCACGCAAAAACAGCAGGCGGAATATTACGGCGACGCAGAAAATGATAATACCCCGCAGGAGGTGCGTTTTGTTCCATGGTTCCGGGTAACTTGTCATAGGATAAATGTAGTGGAAATGTGGTGATTGTAAATGGAAAAGTATTGTATTTCAAACCTGTAAACCGCATGAGCAGTGCCTTGTCTTATCATGGTTGATTGCAAATAAAACAAAAAAGAGTATGTTATAAAGAACAAGAGTGATTGTTATTCGTAGAAGTTATAGCTTTTCATAACTCCGTTATGAGCCGATATAAAGATTATAGATTAAAAAAAGGATGGAGATAATTGATGGCTAATATAAAAAAGAAAAAAGGAGTTATTGGTATTCTGACCGGTGGGGGAGATGTCCCCGGCCTGAACCCGGCAATTCGCGCAGTAACAATCAGGGCTATTCGCGAGGGGTACCAGGTTATCGGTATCCGGCATGGCTGGGCCGGCACTATTGATATTATCCGTAGTAAAAAGGCTGATAACAGCAATAGTTTCCAAATACTCACGGAGGAAATAGTAAATAAAGCCGGACGAACCGGCGGGACATTCCTGCACAGTTCACGTACTCATCCCGGTCATGTGTCAAAGGTAAATGTCCCGGAACACCTGCAAAGCAAGTACCATGATGAAATAAATGACCTGACCCCGGAAGTGGTAAAGAACCTTGACTGGCTCGGAATTGATTATTTAATCCCCATCGGCGGTGATGACACCTTGAGTTATGGGGTTCGTCTCTATAAAGAAGGGATTGGTGTTGTTGCTATCCCGAAAACAATGGATAACGATGTCCCCGGAACCGATTACTGTATCGGGTTCAGCACTTGTGTGACCAGGACTATCCAGATGACCAACAGCCTGAGGACTTCTGCCGGTTCTCACGAGCGGATTTTAGTGCTTGAAGTGTTTGGTCGATATGCCGGATTTACGGCAATGTTACCGACTATGGCCGGTGCTGCCAATCGGTGCGTGATTCCTGAGTATAAGTTCGATGTGGAAAAACTGACTGAACTGCTTGTACAAGACAGATTCCGCAATCCCAGTAAGTATTCGGTCGTCCTTGTATCTGAAGGGGCGATGTTTGAGGGGAGCGATATGATTTTCCAGAATACGGAAAAGGATGCGTACGGACATATGAAACTGGGTGGTATCGGTGACCTTGTTTCAAACAAGATTAAAGAATTGTCCCCAAAATTCAACAATGGACGCCCGGTGAATACTATCAATCAGAAACTCGGCTACCTGGTTCGTGGTGGTGATCCCGATGCCATTGACTCCATTGTCCCCATGGCGTATGGCAACCTGGCGCTGGATTTGATTATGAAAGGGGTACATGGCAGACTGGTTGTATTGAAAAACGGGCGATATGATAATGTCCCGATTGATGTTGTCACCAGCAGCAAGAAATTTGTCAATATAGATAAGTATTACAACACTGACCGGCTCCGTCCGCTGTACAAGAGCTTTGAAATGCAGCCGTTATTTATTATGACCAGCGAATAAGAGAACTGACACTGATGCTCCATACAAAATGCCCCTTCTGGAAAGGGGCATTTTTTTCATATAATCAGCTTTTTCAGCAGTGTTGATTACGGCAGACGGTTGACATACAATGCCAAACGTGATTTATGACGGCTGGCATTTTTCTTATGTATCAACCCGTACGATGCCGCTTTATCAAGAATACGCATGACTTCGCGGTGCTTTTTGAGCGCCTCGTCTTTA
>JAJRZL010000133.1 GCA_024275255.1 Candidatus Zixiibacteriota bacterium
ACAATAGTTCCAGACAGTAAATTCAGCAAAGGCGGAATCCTGGGTCCACCCATACCTTCCCAGCAATGAATCACTCATCGCATCAAATACTGACGTCGATACCCAGCGGGCACCTTCCCATACAGCAACCATGAGCGAGGTATCGAACTGTTCGGAAAGAAACTCACCCCAGATAAAACCACCATAGGCATGATTGGAATTTTCCATCAATGATTTTTCCGGAGCATCGAGAAAATTATCTACATAACTGTAATTGTCGTCAGAGGCATCATAGATAATATCTTCCATGTAGGTGGCATCAAGCTCCATGAACCAGAATTCTTCGTTATAATCATACGCAAACTGACTACAATGATGAAATTCATGCGCGCAGGTTACCTTTGCTCTTCCCCACTGGTCCCCTTCCGGGTCATTATTAGGCGGGAAAATAGCATCGAGAAAATCGCTGTTGAGCACCAGATAGCTGTAGGAATCATTCCAGGGTTCAGGTCCGGGACCTTCCGGCATAGCATAACCATACGCCCCGATATCCTCAAAATAGACATCAAACAAACTATCCCCTCCTAATCCGCCGTCAGATGGCGGCAGAAGATATCCTAACGCAATATGTTCCGTTCTTGCAGTATCGCAATAGGCGGCACATTTCTCTACAAAGTCCGGCACACCACTGGAATCGTCATCGGCAGTCGGCACGGCATTAACTCCCATCGTATCGTAATGGAACTTAAAATACCCACTGGGAGAGATATAAATTAATTCCGTTTCCGGACGAACAAACGCCTGAGAAAAAAGCTGCTGTGTTTCCAGAGAAAGGGCATTCCACTGGCTTTTAATATCGAGAATAACACCCGTTGCGCATTTTACGATCGATGTTTGCGAAGCTGCTGCCACTGAGGGCGAGTACTGGTATTTATCAGGAAGTTTGTCGGGAGCTTTGATAGCAAGTATTTCCATCTGTACTTTTTCATCGAGAGAAATAAGTCCGTCATTATAATCCCGTGAAATCATTTCCAGGGGAGAACCCATATTATCTTTCTGGGCTGCATATCCTGATATTGAGAAAAGGATGAAAGCAGAAAACAAGAACGCAGTTGAAATCAGTCTATGATAAATCATTGATATCCTCAAACACATAACACACAATAACCACTTTGGTAACTGTATCGGTTGTATTCATTGTATCTCCAACTCCCCCTCTTCATTGAAACCTGAACAAAAGAAAGACACGAAAGAACTATCTTTCGACAACTCAGTAAGATATTACCATCGCTTAACAATGTAACAAGGGTAAGTATATCACAGTTCCAATCTTAGAAGTAATCATGAACCAATCATAAAGTTAAAAAAAACATCTCGGTGCTGAAAATAACCGAACTTTCTCTTTGTACTATAATGTATTGAAATTCAACGAGTTGTCAAGAAGAAACTTGCTTTGCGCGAGTTAAAGTATTGATCAGTCCCAACAGATATTTCCCACCCGCTATGTTTTGAATATGCCACATCAATACGGGTTAAGCGGTTCCGTGAAGAATGACCAATCCCAATCCGCAGCCCCGCACCACCGGAGAAATAGAAATCTTTCATGGTAAACGACTCATCTCTGCGTAACACTTTCCCGGCATCCATGAAAAGTACCGGACTAAATACGACTGACAAAACAGGGAGGGACGGGAAAAAACGAGCTTCTAAATTCATTGTCATACGCCTGTCACCGGTGCGAAAGAACTTTTCATACCCTCTCAGTCCGGTTTTTCCACCAAGCACAAGGCTTTCAGCTCCATCAGTCCGCCAGTCGGAAGCATAGCTCCCCTTGAAAGACAGGGTAAGAAATTTTAAGCTGTAATTATAATAATAAGCAGAAAATTCAGCGGTTTGTCGCAGGTCGTCTTCCCCGTGAAACCAGATATCCCGTTGATAGCTCCAATAGATGAGGTTATTCCAAAAGTTATACCCCTGTGAGAAATGAACACCGATTTTGTCATATACCCTGTTCTTAAAGTTCGGGAGAAATGCCCGCGCAATCGACAAACCGGCAGTATGACCAAAAATAAAATCTTCAGTATAGCCAATACCATCTATTTGACGAAGTTTCTTAAAGTTCAAGTCAAAAACTTTGATACCAACTCCAAACTGGTGATAAACAGAATCTGTCGGGAATGTTGCTTCAACCAGAGTACTATCAGCACCGGAGTTTGAGAATATCAGTGTATCATACGTTTCCTTGAATACATAGTCGTACTTGATACTGAGCTGAGCCTTCTGACGATATGAACCGGTCCGGACATTCAGCCACGAAGTAAAATTATCTCCTTTGGTCCGATACTGCCCGATTAAATCATTATCATTATAAATATCGCTTCTTCTTTTCACAGTCATTACAGTAAAACCATATGAAATATCCTGAATGAGATTGTAAAACGGGTGACTAACAACGATGGAACGTAAATCGTTAAGGGGGTTGTTATTATAGCGCATATCCACCTGGTACGGTTCGCCCCAGAACCGCCGATCCCGAAACGAGGCATCAACATAGTTATCTTCATTATCTTGAATGACATACCGTAGCGAGAGATATTGATTCCGACCAAGTAAATTGCGTTCCGTAACAGCCAGTTCATACCTGTTTTCGTTGCCGTCACGGGTAAAACTGGGACCAGCCGAAAGGGTCCACTCATCAACGGTAACTACTTTTACGTTCACATGACCATTGGGAAGAGTATCAACCTCGGTCCAGGCGTCATATAACTGTAACCGGTTACGCAGGTTTCGAGTTGTCTCTTCAACTAACTCAGGGGGATATGGAGCGTTGGGCCTGAATAATATCTCATCCCTGATAACCCAAACACGCGTTTTATAGTGCAATTTGTTCGCCAGCTTGAAAATCCAATGAGAGTAGGCGGAGCTGTCGGTATTGAAAATATTCCTGTTATCGATAATTATACTATCAATAACAGGCTCATTACAGGTGGCTGTATCTGAGCCAAAATGCTGACCGGTTGTATCCGGTGAAACACCACAATTCCCCCCCACAGTTAACAACAGAGATAAAGCAACCAGATAACTGTACAATGCAAGAGTAAACCGCAAGATACGCTCCAGTTTTCTACCAGCAAACAATCCAATTTTCATTCAGATATATAAAATATGGGTTTTATACCAATTTCACAACCTTACAACATGACCAAAAATATTCTCAAAAAATGCTTCTAAGGGAGCTAACATTGCCGCCGATAATAGGAGAAGGTCCGAAATCTGTTACAACTGAATCAATTACCGGGATTAAACAAGTAATGAGTAAAAAAAAGATTGGTGATTTACTTCTTGAGAAGGGTTATGTAACTCAGGAGCAATTAAAAGCAGGGTTAAAAGAGCAGGCATTTTCAGGACGAAGGCTTGGAGAAATCCTCGTTGACCTGGAATATATCACCGAAGAACAACTTGCTGATGTCATATCTGAACGCCTGTCAATCCCGAAAGTATCCCTGTCAAATATGGTGATTGACCCCACTGTCATTCATCAAATACCGATTGAATTAGCCCGTCGTCATACTCTTATCCCCGTATTCGCCATCGGTAATACTCTTACCCTTGCTATGGCAGATCCGCTTGATGTCATTGCCATTGACGAAATCAGGTACTTGACCAACAAAAATATAAAACGCGCCATAGCTACCGCTTCTGAAATAAAAACTGCTATCGACGAATATTACAGCGTCGCTGACTCCCTCAATCAAATTATCGGTACTGAGACTACCGAGGAAGCACAACCATCAACAGAAATAAAGGTTGAGGTTGACCCCGATGAGGAAAGCGCCGTAGCCCGGTTGGTAAACCTGATGATTACCAAGGCAGTTAAGGACCGGGCATCGGATATTCATATTGAGCCTGATGAAACCAAACTTCGCATTCGGTATCGCATCGACGGCGCCATGCACGAAGAAGCCTCTCCCCCAAAATCCATGCACAGTGAATTGGTCTCACGTATAAAAGTCGCTGCAAACCTGGATGTATCAGAAAAACGGCTGCCGCAGGATGGACGGTTTATGCTTACGATAGACAACAATATTATCGACTTACGTGTTTCTACCCTGCCAACCATTCATGGTGAAAAAGTTGTATTGCGTATTCTCG